>CAZCPP010000006.1:0-16469 GCA_964500655.1 uncultured Anaerolineaceae bacterium
AAGTGCTTATGATGAACTCCAACTGCTCAAAGCCGCGTAACATCAGTTAATAACTTTAAAACTAAAAGGAGGTATCGTGGAAACAATCCATTTTGGTATTGGGGAGCTAATTCAACCTTATGACTTGGATGAGTTCCGTGAATGGAACCGTACCCAAAAATCTCGCAAACTGATTGAAAACGCATGCGATTGAAGGTCACTAATCCCGGTGTAAGCGTGGACGATATAAAAGCTAACACCGGACCTGAATTAATCATCCCGGATAAAGTCGAAACCAACGTTCCTCCAAGCAACGAGGAATTGCACCTGCTGCGTGAAAAGATCGACCTCGAAAAGCTTTATATTTGACAACCAATTGCAATGACGGTGCAGGCTGCGCCGCCATTTTTGTAAGTATAATGAATGCCATATGACGATCCTGAAGGACAAGCACATCTTGCTCGGCGTGACTGGCTCCATTGCAGTGTTCAAGGCCGCTGATCTGGCATCCAAACTGGCACAGACTGGCGTGCTTGTGGATGTGGTCCTCACTCCTTCCGCCGAGAAATTTGTTACGCCGCTAACCTTTCAATCAGTCACAGGTCGCCGCGCTTATACCGAAACTGATCTGTGGGGCAGTGAAGCGCACGTGTTACACGTTGGTCTTGCACACAAAGTAGATTTGTTGGTGATTGCACCTTGCACTGCTAACACAATCGCTAAACTTGCACATGGTGAGGCCGATAATTTACTTACTGTCACGGCCCTTGCATCACGATGCCCTTTGTTGATCGCACCGGCGATGGAGAACAACATGTATGTTCATCCAGCTACACAGGAGAACATCTTTAAGTTGATTGACCGAGGCGCATTCATAGCTGGACCGGCTGAGGGACATTTAGCTTCAGGGCAAAGCGGACAAGGACGTATTCTGGAAACATCCGAACTTCTCGGACACATTCGCCTCGTACTCGGACATCAAGGTCCGCTGGCTACTAAAAAAATCATAGTCACAGCTGGAGGGAATCAGGAGCCTCTCGATCCCGTCCGTGTGCTGACGAATCGTTCATCTGGCAAGCAAGGCTATGCTCTGGCGCAAGCTGCCATCGACGTAGGTGCAGATGTTTGCCTGATCTCAACTGTCAGTCTGACGCCTCCAGTGGGCGCGCGTGTGGTCGAGGTCCGCACCGTGCAGGAGATGCTGGAGGCTGTTTTGGCAGAGGTCGCCTCCGCTGATGCACTTATTATGGCGGCTGCGGGGGCTGACTTCCGCCCAAAGAAGGCCGCAAATAGCAAGTTGAAAAAGAAAGATGGGATTCCGCAGATTGAGCTAGAAGCCGCCCCTGACATATTGGAGACGGTCGCAGGCTTAGCTTCTGGAAAGAAGCGTCTTAAGGTTGTAGTCGGATTCGCTGCAGAATCCCAGGATCTACTCGAAAATGCAGCTATTAAGTTACAATCTAAGAAACTGGATATCATCGCCGCTAACGATATCTCTGCCAAAGATGCTGGATTTTCCGTCGATACGAATCGTATAACCTTACTCTTTCCTGATGGCAGTAACGAAGCCTTGCCGCTCATGAGCAAATCTGAAGTGGCCGAAATCATCGTCGCCCGTATCGCGGCGCTATTGGAGTAGCACATGCGCATCCTGGTCATTTCAGACATCCATGCTAATTTCACGGCCTTTAAAGCTGTCCTGAAAGATGCCGGGCAAGTTGATGAGACATGGTGTCTGGGAGACGTGGTTGGTTATGGCCCGGACCCTAATGCCTGTGTGGAGGAATTACGGGATATATCCATGCTGACTTGCTTGCTGGGGAACCACGACGTGGCTGTACTGGGTAAGATGCCCTTTCAAACGTTTAATGGTGAAGCGCGACGTTCGTTGATGTGGCATGAGGATGTACTGGCAGCCGATAATGCCGACTTTTTAAAATCCCTGCCTGATAATGCCAAAGTGCGCGGAGACGTTACCATGGCGCATGGCAGCCCGCGCGATCCGGTTTGGGAATATATTATCAATACACTCACGGCGCGATTGAATTTTGAATATTTTGATACCAGCTTGTGTTTTGTAGGACATTCCCACATTCAATGCTTATTCCGGTTTGACGAAGAACGTGATCGCATCACATTGGACGCGCCGCATATTGACATTGCAATGCCGCTTAACGGTCGAGCGATCCTAAACCCGGGTTCAGTTGGCCAACCGCGAGACCGTGATCCGCGCGCTGCTTATGCTATTTTTGATCCCGACGCCAAAACCTGGGAAGCACGACGTGTGGAATACAATTTTTCTGAAGTGCAGGAGCGAATCCGGGATGCTAAGTTGCCGGAGAAACATGCTGTACGGTTGGCAGAGGGCTGGTAGGAACTTTTTTATGAACGATTGCGTCCTAAGGTAAGCAAGCTACCTTACTTGTCTTGAAAGGAGAAAATCCATGAAACGCTTGACACTCATATTTTTTACTGCCGCTCTTGCTTTATCTGCGTGCGCGACATCAGCCCCAATGATGCGATCTTATGACTACGCTGAACCAGCTGCCCCGATGGAACAATCACTAGCGTTTGAGGAGGCGCCTGCTGATGGCTTCGCACCGGATTCTGCAGGTGATTATGAATCTAATATGGCTGGTAGTGGCTTTGAAACAGCCGCAGTAGAAAGAATGGTTATCCAGAACGCCGATTTGAGTATCGTCGTCGCTGACCCGGAAGCCAAATTGGATGAGATCAGTAAGATGGCTGAAAGTATGGGTGGTTTTGTAGTTACAAAGAATGTCTATCAGACCTACACTTCGAATAACGTCCAAGTGCCTGAAGGCAACATTACAATACGAGTTCCTGCTGAAAGTTTAGAATCCGCAATCGATAAAATTAAAGCTGATGCCGTTGAGGTACAGAATGAAACGCGCTCCGGCCAGGATGTGACCCGAGAATATGTCGATTTAAAGTCCCGCATGAAAACTCATGAGCAAGCGGCCGAACAGCTGAGCGAAATCCTGGATCAGAAAACTGAATCAGAAGAAGTGATCGAGGTCTTTAATCAGTTGGTCTATCATCGCGAACAAATTGAAATTCTCAAAGGACAAATAAACTATTACGAAGAAGCCGCGGCGCTCTCGGCTGTTAGTGTACAGATCGAAGCCGAAGAAACTTTGCAACCACTTGAGATCGCTGGTTGGAAGCCGGTTGGCGTGGCACGTGATGCCTTACAAGCTTTGATCAACTTTTTCCAGGGCTTTGTCAATTTCTTGATATGGCTGATCATCCTGATCATCCCTGCTGGATTGATGTTGCTAGGCTTGCTGTGGCTGGTGTGGATGGTATTTCGCTTTGTGTGGCGCAAATTGTTTCCGCGCAGAGCTAAGAAGGAAAAACCAACAAAAGAAAAAGCATAGGTAAGCTATCGAATTTACTATGTGGAAGGGGCAGGTCGCAGACCTGCCCCTTCTGTTTTGGAATATAATCTCAGCGATGGAGAAACTCGTTCAGGATGCGCAAACGCTGTTTAACGTCCATTTGACAGGGCGACAGGTAAAAGCATTAATCATTTACGAACGTGAACTGACCGAGTGGAACAAGAAATTCAACCTAACCGCCATCCGTGATGTGACAGGTATCCGTACAAAGCATTTCCTTGATTCGTTTTCTTGTGTGCTGTCCTGGAAAGCTAATCCGCCTACTAACATGATCGATATTGGTACGGGTGCAGGCTTCCCTGGGATCCCTTTAAAAATAATCTTCCCCAATACAAAAATAACGCTGGTCGAATCCGTTGGCAAAAAAGCAATGTTTTGCCAGCATGTAGTCAGCTTGCTTGAGTTGGAGGGCGTAGAGGTTATTAAATCGCGCGCGGAAGAATTAGGTAAGATGAATAAACATCGAGAAAAATACGACTGGGGTGTCGCCCGTGCGGTCGCGAATATGCGTGTTCTCGCAGAATATTTACTTCCACTGATTCAAGTTGGTGGGATGATGTTGGCGCAAAAAGGGGAAACTGGCCCATCAGAAGTGAACGCGGCAGAAAACGCCATCAAACTGTTGGGTGGAGAGGTGCGTCAATTATTACCCGTTACTTTGCCAGGGGTTGTCGAAGAACGGCATCTTGTGCTGATAGATAAGGTCGCAGCCACGCCGCTGGGATATCCGCGCAGGCCCGGCATCCCTGCAAAGAAGCCGCTATAAGATATTTTGAGGGCAGGTCTTAGACCTGCCCTCAAAATATCAACACGAATATTCATCTACAAGCGTGATTACGTCTTCTTTGTTGGGGATGATGCATAGGAACTCGAATGGTTCATCGCCGATATTTTCGTAAAAATGGGGGATGCCTTCGGGGATGAAAACCACGTCTCCTTGCTTGACCTCATAAGTTTGCTCGCCAATCCCGATCTTGGCTCGTCCCCCAAGTACATACTGCTCGTGCTCGACGGTATTTGTGTGCAAAGGCATGCCGCCGCCTGCTTTCATTGAGAATTTCCGCATGGCAAAATTAGGACCCTCTTGCGAAGAGATCAATACCTGAATGGTGGTGTCTTTCCCAGCAGCAACATTTTTAGCTTCCACTTCATGTGGTTTTTTGACGGGCATTCCTACCTCCGTTGAATATCAAAAGCTGTATCATAAAATTGTATCATCCGCCCGGAATATTCTTTTGGCCTAGCAAGGGGATCCACAAATTAGCAATTCCACCCAAAAGGTTAAAAAATATTTCATCAACTATCTTTCCTTATACTCACGTTCCCATCATAAACATCCCAAATTTCAGTTTTATCTGTAAATTCTGGTCTAAACAGGTTGAGGTCGGTGGTTGTGAACAACACCTGTTCGCTCTCACTGAGATGTGCCAACAAATCGGCACGCCGTTCGAGATCTAGCTCAGCCATCACTTCGTCCAGCAATATGACTGGCCACTCACCCGTGTGTTTTTTCATCCAGTTTACTTCAGCCATTTTGAGCGCAAGCAACGTTGTACGAATTTGTCCACGTGAGCCGTAGTTGCCCAGATCAATGCTATTGGCGAGAAATCGCAGTTCATCGCGATGCGGTCCAATGGTAGTCATACCGCGTGCGATCTCTTCCTTGCGCAGCCGCTCAAGCTTCTCGACAAAACCAGTCTGAATATCTTCCAATTCCAAACCAGAGCGATCCACCGGCGTATCCATCTTTAACCCCAGCTGGCCTTCCGGCTGCGGTATTGGATCGAATGCAGGCTGGTAACTCAAACGTAATACTTCCTTACCCCGTGTAAGTTCGAGGTGAACACGTGCTGCCAAACGCTCAATCTCCTGGATTGCTTGAATCCGCGACTGGATGATTTGCGCTCCCAATCGAGCCAACGCTTCATCCCATACCCCAAGCTGCTCACTGTTTCCACCACCTTCGTTCAAAGTCTTAAGCAGTGCATTACGCTGACTGAGCGCCTGATTGTATTCGTTCAATGTGCGCACATATGCCGGGACTGTTTGTGACAGCGTCAAGTTAAGATAACGCCGACGCTCGTCTGGCCCGCCTTCGAAAATTTGCGACAGCTGCGGTACAAAAATGACTGCATTGAAATGACCAATTGCATCACTCAATGATTTCTTAACACCATCCAGCAACACTTCCTTGCGTAAGCGTACTCCGTTAACACCGCTTGGCTCCATGATCAATCGCGCTTCCACTCGATGGTTTGACTTTCCTCTTTGGTAATCTGCCACCAAACGGGCAACTACCACCTGTTTGCGTGCTTCGCGTGCTGACAGGAAATTGACCATTTGCCGGTCCGTATGAGTTTGAAAGGATGTGAAGGCTGCAAGGAAATAGACGGCTTCCAAGAGACTGGTTTTGCCTTGGGCATTGCTGCCGACCAACACGATAACCCGCCGGGGAAAGTCTAGGTCCAGGCGGGCGAAATTTCGAAAATTGGTAAGGGAAAGATGTTTGAGGTACATTGTTTTTCCCTCTTCTTTCAGGGAGAAGGCGAGGTAAGTGTCACACTGTATCTTTTATTGGTTCTTCCGGTTGCCAGATTTCAATGGCCAGATCGGTAAATACAATGCCATTAAGATGATCGATCTCATGCTGGAATATGCGTGCCAGCCAACCATCGACCTTGAGTTTCATAGATTGACCGCGGCGGTTGAAGCCTCGGATACGAACCTCTTGTGCTCGTTCTACTTCACCAACAAGGAGCGGGACTGACAGACAGCCCTCAATTCCAACAACAGTTTCTGGTGAAGCTTTGACGATCTCAGGGTTAACCAAGACATACAGTTTTGGTTCAACTTCTATAGGCTCTTCGCCTTCTTCTACTTCCTCGGGTTCAGCATATTCCACCACGAGCACACGTTCCAGAACACCTATTTGCGGAGCTGCCAAACCCACACCGGGTGCATCGCGCACGGTTTCGAGCATATCATCAACTAATGTTTGAAACTCCTTGTCAAACTTGGTAACGGCCCGGGCTTTTCGCCGCAGGACCGGGTCTGGCAATGTTACGATATTTCGCACTGTCATTTCATGCCTCTAATGTTTAGTATGCAAGCCTCGATTTTACTCGTTTTTTTTATTTCCATCCTTGAGTTCTTGCTCCTGGCGAAGCTCATCTACATTTTGATGATAAGTTACCATCCAATCAGCCATTCGATTTCGTTCTGCTTCTTGTTCGGCAGCTTTTTTCGTTGAGATGCGTGCAAGGCGACGGCGGTCGATATCTGACTGCACAATAGCCGGGTCCAAAACATCTTCGAAGGCAAACTGTGCACTACCGATATCGATATACACAGTGCCAAAATTTATCACATAACCGAGAAGCCCGACGCGTTCATATTGTGTGCTCAGGATGTTGTCCAATGGTGCGGCGCGGCGTTCCTCTGTCCCGAAGGGTTTTCTGTCGATATCAAGAATTTGGTCACTTGTTACCTGGAATATATCATTTGTCCAATCAAGATATTGATAAATCCACCAACCAAGAACTGGAATCATCAGTAACAGTATTGACACAGCGGCAGTATCCAACAAGCGTGTACCGTCAGACATAGTCTGTATAAAGGCCAATTCAGGGCTGATTGCCAGCGCATACAATCGTGCTCCAGCGAGGCCGAACAACGCTGCCAAAATAATCGACGGCAAAATAACCTGCTTGACGAGAACAAACCAGTGTTTACGGTACGTGATCGTATCACCCTCTTCGATACGCTGTTTGAAAAGATTGAGAGCAAATACTTTTAAGAAACTTGGCCGTCGAATGGGAACTTTCTTTTCTGGCTTGGGAGGCTCTTCTTCTTGGGATGGTTCCAATATCCCCAGACGCTGACGTAAGGCTGTTTTGAAGGCTTCTTTTTCTGCATGTTCAGATTCGTGTTGGATTCGATGCCAATACTCTTCAACCATCAGAGCTGCTTGATGAGGGTGATGGAGGTGCTTGAAGGGGATTGCCCCTACAAACGTGCGAACAACCACATCCCCGTGATCGAGGATACGACCAAACATATCAGTCTCCACGCCTACAGACAGAATCTCTTCCAAAGGCGCCTCAGTACGGCTGTCGTACAATCCGATTACCTTTTCCAACCAGACAACCCGCTGATCTGTCACAATATAATAGTCATTACCCCAATCGATCACACGCCACGCGATCCACCCGAGAATCGCCACCAAGGCAATTACACCAAAGGATATTGCGGCTGTCGACAATGCCAGGCTGCCCCAAAGCAATAAAAATGCAGGGATTAGCAAGGCTATCACAGGTACTATTAAAACCTGCAATAAATAAAATGATGTTTTGCGCGCTAAAAAGTACACTACTTCGCCTGGTCGCAGCCATTTAAAGCGCATTTTCCGTGCAAGTTTGCGGCTCGCAATTGATACTCCCAGGTTTGGTTTTACACTTGGATATGCAGTAAGGATTTCATGAAAAACATTCTTGGAAAAACGCAATAATTGTGTAGGTTCTATTGCAGTCACTGTAGCAGAACGTCCACGGCCAGAAAAAAGCTCCATCTCACCAATGTAGTCACCGCTAACAAGAGTTGCCAATTCTTGCTCGTTCCCATCACGCCGACGAAACACACGTACTTTGCCTCGATAAATCAAATAAAAACTCTCACCGATCGCTCCTTGCTCCAAAATCGTCCCGCCAGTGTCAAAAGACACTTCAGTAACCTTCTCAGCGATCTTTAGTAACTGGTCATCGGTCAGATCGTGAAATAGGTGGATTTTTCGCAAAAAGATAGCCCGTTTGTTTGCATCCATACTGGTTTATTCTACTGCTTCTTTACAAATTGTGCGAATGTAGCTGTTACGATAATTATAAAGGAGGTGGATCTAAAAATATCACCGTCGAAAAGAGGTTTCGAGATTGGGAAAAAGTGTGGATACATGCTTCTCCATTTTGGACATTCTCAAATCTATGGCTTATTGGTTGGCATATGAGTTACAATCACGCTCGATGAAAAAATGGCAAATTTGGCTCGGAGTATTGATCAGCATTCTGTTTATCTGGCTGGCACTACGCGGTTTGCGCTTAGATGAATTTTGGGGTGCGGTAGGGCAAGCCAACTATTGGTGGCTGCTGCCGGGTGTTGCAATCTACTTTGTGGGTGTGTGGGTGCGCGCTTGGCGTTGGCATTATTTGCTCGGGCCCATCAAGAAGATTTCAACCAAAACAATGTTTCCGATCACAACAATAGGTTATATGGGGAACAACATTTATCCAGCGCGCGCCGGAGAAGTGCTGCGGGCTGTGATCTTGAAACGCAAGGAGCAGGTACCGGTCTCGGCATCATTGGCGACCATCATCGTGGAGCGCATTTTCGATGGCGTGGTGATGTTGGCTTTTGTATTCGTCAATTTACCCGAGCTTGCCAAGTTGACGGGCGCTTCTGGGTTCGTGGGCAATATCCAGCAGGTGGCCGTGATCGGTACGGGTGTGTTTTTAGGTGCACTGGGGATCTTTCTGCTGGCGGCCATGTTCCCGCAAGTGACGGCCAAAATTGGACTAATGGTTATCGAGCGTTTCACGCCTAAACGTCTGCACACAAAGATTATCGGTATTATGAACAAATTTCTGGATGGATTGGCTTCCCTACGCTCTCCGCTCAACGTGCTGATGGTGTTTTTCACTTCGGTCATCATCTGGCTATTGGAAACCGGAAAATACTGGTTTGTGATGCACGCTTTTGAATTCAACATCTCATTTTTTGCGCTGATGCTGATGAATGGTATTGTTAACTTAGCGACGACTATCCCATCTGCGCCAGGGTATATTGGCACCTTTGATGCGCCTGGAATTGCTGTATTGACCGCATATGGAGTTGAGCAGCCTATGGCAGCAGGTTATACGCTAGTGTTGCATGTGGCGTTGTGGCTACCAATTACACTTCTGGGTGCATATTATCTGGCACGCGAGGGTATCAAATGGAGTGATTCTTTGCGGGCTGAGACAAAATGAAATACAGATGAAAAACAGATGAAGAATACTTTGACAAAGAATCCAGAACTTCTTGTGCTAGAAATTATTAGAAATGGGGTAAGCTCAAATCTCTGGCCTTTAGGTTGGAACAACAGAATAAATACTGGGTGATCTGAGCACCCCCTTGGAGAACTTATGAAAATTGCAATTATTGGCGCTGGCTATGGTGGCATGGCAGCCGCTTATGACTTAAGAAAGACCGGGCAAGATGTGGCCATATTCGAATCTGCAAATTATGTTGGTGGTTTGGCAAGCGGTTTTAAGGAACCGCATTGGGATTGGTCGGTAGAGAAGTTTTACCATCACTGGTTTGCCAGCGACAATCACATGTTGGAATTAATCGATGAGTTGGGATTGAGTGATCAGGTATTGTTTCCGCGCCCATATACGGTGTTATTGCACAAAGGCAAATGGTATCCATTCGACTCGATTCTGAAAGCGCTGCTATTTCCGGGACTTGGATTTGGCCTGAATAAAATCAGATTCGGCTTGGTCGGGTTGTATTTGAGGCTTATAAATAACTGGAAGCCGCTTGAACAGATTACTATGGAAGAGTGGATGCGAAAGTGGGCGGGGGTTGAAGTCTACGAGAAGATGTGGCAACCTTTGGTAATTGGCAAATTCGGACCGCACTTTAAAGACGTCAACATGGCGTGGATGTGGGCGCGTTTCAAAGCCCGGACGACGAACCTAGGTACGTTTAAGGGGGGATTCCAGGCCTTTGCAGACCGGTTTGCGAAGATTCTTCAGAATGAAGGGGTCGAGATTCGATTAGGGGCAAAGGTTATGGCAATTGAGCAGGAGCAAGATGGGTTGTCAGTACGAAGCGAGACAGGAACTGAATCTTTCGATAAAGTATTAGTCACTACATCCCCACGGTTTATGGCAGAACTTTGCCCAGATTTACCCGAATCCTATTTGAAGGGGCTCCTGGAATTGAAATCAATGGGCGCGGTTGTGATGGTCATGTCGCTCAAGCACCAGCTTTCTGAAGAAGGCTACTACTGGTTCAATTTACCAAAAGAAGAGGGCTTCCCGTTTTTAGCGCTGGTTGAGCACACAAATTATGTCTCATCAAAGAATTTTAATGGCGACCACATTCTATATGCAGGAGATTATTTGGAAGCCGGACACGAATATTTTTCGCTGACTGACGAGCAACTGACGGAGCGTTTTGTGCCAGCCTTCAACCACATCAATTCGAAGTTCGATCGAGACTGGGTGAAGAAAGTTTGGGTATTCAAAACGAATTATGCCCAACCTGTACCGCTAGTGAACCATTCGGAGAATATCCCATCTATTACGACGCCGGTAGAAGGATTGTATTTCGCTTCGATGAGTCAAGTGTATCCGTGGGACCGAGGGACGAATTTTGCAGTAGAGATCGGACGACGTGCAGCCAAGCTAATGCAGGAGTAACGTTGCAGAATTCCGGTTTTGTCAAACCCCGATACGACTCGGGCGGATTCGCGAGCATCCCCGCACGCATCCGCGATTCTTTTACTTCAGGCGAATACAACCTGGTCGTGCTATTTCTTATAGACGGATTTGGCTGGCGATTTTTCGAGAAATACCAGGATGTTCCATTTCTCAAACGTTTGGCCAAAAACGGGGCTGTCGAAAAATTAACTGCACAATTCCCCTCCACTACAGCCGCACATGTCACCACTATCCACACCGGCCAGACAGTCGGACAAAGCGGCGTTTTCGAATGGTTTTACTATGAACCACAGGTTGACCGTATCATTGCACCTCTGTTATTTTCGTATGCAGGGGACAATGCACGTGATACGCTCAAAGGGGATGTTAAAGCCACTAAGCTATATCCACATAATACTTTTTATCAAGATTTGGGAACTCAAGGCGTAGATTCACATATCTTTGGGGTGAGAGATTACACCCCTTCAACTTTTACGAACGTAGTTATGAAAGGCGCAAGTCTGCATTCCTTTAAAACTTTGCCCGAAGCACTGGTAAATTTAGGAAATCTGCTTGAATCAAGCAAAGGGCCTACATACGTGAATTTCTATTTGGATGCTATCGACGGCACCTTCCATAAATACGGACCAACATCCCCACAAACTGAAGCTGAGATTGAAGCTTTTTTACTAATCATGGATTACTTCTTTCCCCGAATTTTTCCAAAAAAGAAAAATGTCCTTTTTCTAATGACTGCCGATCATGGTGCAGTTGAAGTTGATCCTGAAACAACAATATTTATTAATAAAGATAAACGCTTTAAAAGCGTGGAACGATTATTCAAAACTAATCGTATTGGAGAGTTGCTTGTCCCGGCTGGATCAGCACGTGATATGTTTTTGTATGTAAAAGATGAACTTTTGGAAGAAGGTCAGGAGTTTTTGGCAAAGCAATTGGCAGGTAAAGCCGAAGTAATAAAAACTGAATGGTTATTAGAAAACGGTTATTTCGGCCCAGAGATATCCAAGGCTTTTCACGGGCGGGTTGGCAATTTGGTGATCTTACCCCACCGCTACGAGTCGGTCTGGTGGTATGAAAAGGATAAGTTCGAACAACGCTTCTACGGCCACCATGGGGGGCTAACCGCACAAGAAATGCAAATACCATTATTTCGGTATGAGATTGGATAGAAACACACCCAAGTATCATACTTCAGGTATGTTTCTTAGTGGTTGTTATTGTTTCCCAAACCACAGGCGAGCAAACAAATTATCCTTTTTGAAGAACTGGTGAAACGCCCATGCACCAACATGCAATGCAATCAGCACCAGTAATGATGATAGCGACGTAGCCATGTCCGTAGCGTACTGGGAATTCAAAAAATCTTCCGGCGGACTTGTACCGGGCACGTTCAGACCGGCCTGAACGGCTGTGCCCATACCAGCAACAGCCATTGTAATCGCAGCTATGTATAACAAAGCATGTACAAGTCCTGCCCCTTTGTTGAGCAGTGCGCTGCCTGTATCTGAGGGAGGAGGTCGTTTTGTAATAAAGCGTGTGACCAGGTGGGCGATCATCAGGAAGAGGATTAATCTGCCCAGGGTTATGTGAATGTTTAATGGGCCGACCTTGGCAGCATCATTGGGCAAACCTTTTAGGAAAAATCCAGCAGCGAGCGCCATAAAAACAAGTATAGCGGGTAACCATTGAAAGGCAACCAACACAGGATGATAACGAACAGGGATAGAATGATACTGTTTTAAAAAAGTACATGCGGAAAATTTCTTACGTTATCATAACAATCGTATCTATTTTCGCAATGATTGGTGTAAAATAACAACCTAACCAAAAACGTCGCAACTGCGGCGTTCACTTAAACCGAAGAGGAGAAATTCCCCCATGTTCCATACCATTATCGTAGTAGGAAACGTCGGCCGCGACGCTGAAATGCGATACACACCGTCGGGTGCGGCGGTTGCTTCATTCTCAGTTGCTACCAACCGTCAATATACTGCTTCCAGTGGTGAGAAAGTAAAAGAGACTGTCTGGTTCCGTATTTCAGCCTGGGGTAAACAAGCTGAAGTATGCAATCAGTATGTTAAGAAGGGTATGAAGGTGCTTGTAGAAGGGCGCCTGACAGCTGATCAGGATACTGGTGGGCCAAGAGTATGGACGGGAAATGACGGCTCGCCACGCGCATCTTTTGAAGTAACTGCTGCTACTGTACGGTTTTTGTCGTCACGTGGGGAATATGAATCGGCCGGGGGCGGGGGTGGACAAATGGATGCCGGTGACATGTTGCCGCCAGAAGACGATATCCCATTCTAGCATCATCTTAGTTTGACCAGCCTTGCAAGTTCTTTCAAGCCTGGTCATGCGGAAAGATATCAGGTCAAATATGATGACTCCCCAAAAACAACCTCCTGGTCCAAAAATTCATAGCCCTGAAGATTTAAGTACAATTTACACAAACTTGGCCCGCATTGCCCACTCTCCTGCCGATATTGTTATTGATTTTGCACATTTATTACCAGGTGAAAAGACTGCTACGGTTAATGCCCGGGTGTTAATGACTCCCTTGAGTGCAAAGTTACTCCTACGTGCCCTGGCTGACAACATCTCCCGGTATGAAGCAGCCTTTGGCGAGATCAAAATGCCAGTCAATTCTTCGTTAGCCGAGAATCTTTTCCGTCCGCACCAGCAACCGCCCTCACCGGAAGAAAAAGAATAAAATGCATAAACTGGAAAAGATTGTTGACCGTATTCGTCAGGGATTTGACACTCGCACAGCCGCACGCGATCAGGCATTAGCGCAGGCACGCCAATTAACTCGTGCCTGTTCGTTAGCTATCCGTGCTGTTCATCGTGATGATACGGATGGCATGAATACACAATTAGCAGAAGCACACAAATTAGCCAAAACCCTGACAACTGACTTAAAAGACCATCCCGACTTGTTCTTTGCCGGATATTCACAAGACGCGCTCAAAGAATACGCAGAAGCCAATATTACCTGCGCATTGATCCAGAACCAAGCGCTTCAAACTCCCGAGGAACTGGGTGTTGTTGATGCGACATATCTCAAAGGCCTGGCAGAAGTGGTCGGCGAGTTGCGCCGCCGAATATTGGATATTTTGCGACATGGCTATTCAGAGGAAGCAGAACGACTGCTTGGTTATATGGACGAGATCTACTCTGTGCTGGTTACGATCGATTACCCGGATGCCATTACTCATGGTCTGCGCCGTCAAACGGATATCGCCCGTAGCATCATCGAGAAAACCCGCGGTGACATCACTTTTAGTTTACGAGGTGAGCATTTGGAACAAGCAATTGAACAGTTGAGTACTCAGTTAAATGGTCAGCAACTTGAAGGACCGAACGAAACGCCTGAATAATTGAGTCAATGCAAGGAGAGCGAAATTTAGTCTTATGCCAAGAGCTGGACGCCGTTACCATCTCGTCATGTATTCCCGGATGCTCAATCGCTGGTGGCCTGCAACACTTTTGTTATCACTGGCGCTATTTGCGATTGCCTGGGGGGTGTCACGCACGCCGGAGGGGCATGTTCAGCCTTATCTGGTAACCGCAACTTCGGCATTGGGTGGGGTTGTACTTGTTTTCACGCTTTTCCTTTTTATTATCCGTAAAGCTGCATATGTACAACCTTTTCCAACCTATTTACGTCTGGTTACCCCGTTCTTGCGTATCAATATTTCCTACAGGCGGTTTCGAGGTTCAACCACATCAGAGATGCGCGCTCTGTTCCCACCCAAGAGTGTAAGAGGCTTGCGAAGAGAGATTATTGCACCGCTTTCTTCCATGACGGCTATTGTGATTAATTTGAACGGTTATCCTGTTCCGGCGTTTATTTTGCGTTGGTTCCTTTCGCCGTTTTTCTTCAAGGATAAAACACCGCATATCGTTATTCTGGTGAAGGATTGGTTGCATTTCAGTTCCGAACTGGATAGCATGCGTTTAGGCCGTGGTCAAGATCAAAATACAAAGCAGTCCTCGCTTGATGATTCGATCCTTTCACAATTGCCACATAAATGAATATATATTTCGCCTGCTCAATTACCGGCGGGCGTGCCTTTGAATCTGCCTATCAGGGAATAACACGGGCGTTGCTAGAAGATGGGCATGAAGTACCGACCGCGCTCCTGGCTGAGTCAAATATCATTGCATTAGAAAAGGTGATTGAACCGCGTGAAGTGTACGATCGCGATTTGGCCTGGCTGTGCGCTTGTGATGTTTTAATCGCGGAAGTAAGCGTACCTTCACATGGCGTTGGATATGAGATCGGGTATGTGTTGAGTCAGGAAAAACCGGTGTTGTGCCTTGCAAAAGAAGGTGTTCCGGTTTCAAAGATGATAACCGGTAACTCACACCCTTCTTTACAGGTAAAGTATTATGGTGGAGTAACAGAAGGGATAGCTTTTGTTCGTAGCTATATAGCAAACATTGTTTGTGAATAACCTCACACACAACAAGTGACATTTGACGATATACACGGAAAGATATGTACACTATCATCCGAACCGGAGACGGAACAAGACACCTCCAAGATGCTCCTAACTGTCTCCTCCTTTGGCGAAAGCCTCCGCCGGCTCTCCACCGGCGGAGGCATATTTAACCAGGATGTTAATATGATTATCCCGTTTTAGTCACTATCTTCATCTGTTGCAGGGTTGTTATCTGATTTATGTGCTGGCAATACAACAAAGAATGTTGAGCCTTTTCCCATAACAGATTCAACCCAGATACGTCCTTCATGTGTTTCTACAATTGACTTGACAATCGCTAACCCTAAACCTGAGCCGCCGACTTCATCTGGCACATTGCTGGCACGATAGAATTTTTCAAAAATGCGTGGTTGTTCCGATTGTGGAATGCCAGTGCCTTCATCTGTGATACTAAGGATGATTTGGCTATCTTCTGCTTCTAGCGAGATATGGATAGTTGAACCCTTCGGAGAATACTTGGCTGCATTACCAAGCAAGTTGTCCAATAACTGACGCAATCGGATGGGATTTCCACGTAATTCAGGTAATCCTTTTCCAATGTTTGTTTGCAGTGATATTTCATTTAATCGCAGTTGGCTTTCCATCGTGTCTAGGGCAAACTTTAATATATTATCAAGATGAACAATCTCGCGACGTGTATCAAAACCTGCCTCTAGGCGGCTTAGGTCTAGTAAGTCGTTAACCAATGATGTGATGCTTTCCACGCTTGTGCGGATACGACCGAGAAACTCGGTCTGTTGCTCGCTTAGAGATCCGACGCGTTCGATCAATTCGGTATAGCCCAATACAGATGTAAGTGGGGAGCGCAGGTCATGTGAAACAGTGTGTACAAATTCATTTTTCATGCGATCCAGTTGCTTTAAATAACTGATGTCTTGCATTGTAACTACTGAACCAAAACCACTGATCGGTGTATATTGTGCATTATATATTCGGCCATCGTTAAAATTTATTTCATGATATTTTAGTGGTAGCGTTTTGGCCCGTTCGAGAAACGAATCCATATCTGGATGGTTGATCACATCAGAAACCTTATTTCCTTTAATCTCTTTAACTTTAGCATTTGTTATAATTGAAATCTTTTT
>CAZCPP010000006.1:16479-23909 GCA_964500655.1 uncultured Anaerolineaceae bacterium
TTCCTAGATAAATCGAATGCCAATTCCATAGCCTCGTTGACCATCTGTATACATCCCATTTCATCTAGAATGATTACGCCATCTTGAATATTGGCGAACATAAAATCGTAGCGCTTCAATTCGGTTTCGCTCATAGTTGCGCGGCGTTCGAGTGAAGCGGTTGTTCGCTTAACCTCTCGACGGAGCCAATCACCTAAATTGCGAGCACGTACCAAACTGCGCTCCACGGCACCAGTAATATCATCGTTACGTAATGGCGGATACAGACAACCACTCAGACCAGCTTGAAGTATTTCTTTGTATAGAGGGGTAGATTCAGACTTTGCATAGATTAGTATTGGCATACTTGGAAAGCGTTCAAGAATTTCACGCGCGATCTTGATGCCGTGCAAATTATCGAATTGTTCCCCAAGCATGATAATCGCAGGAACCGTTTCGAGAATGATTTTCTCCAACAAAACACGGTCAGAAGCAATAGCAGTTTCATACGACGCGGCGTTTAGAGCGCGTTGCATTAATTGTAATATTGTGTCATCATCAAGAGCTAATAGGACCAAGTCTTGTTTGGACATAAATCAGTTTTGCTGTTTTTTTAAATTTGGTACCGTTGGATGAATAGTTTTTTCTATTGCCTGGGTTAGTTGCTGCAACGCAGTTTGTGTTGCTTGTAATGCCTGTTGCTGCTCTTCCGTCAACGGCCCTGCTTTCTCAGTCAAAAGTAATTTCATTGGATCCTTGACCGTCTGCAACTCTTCACGTACATCTTCACGAATGGATTCTAATAACGCATTCTGCTTCTTTTCACCTGTTTTGGCGACTTCAGCTATTTGTTCCAAAGCGCGGAATAAACGTGCATTAACAAGTGAAATCGACGCATAATCCGCCACAGCTTCAAGCAAGGTCTGATCGGTGCGGTTGAAAGGACGTTCCTTTTTACGCAACACTAGTAACAGGCCAATCACCTCACTCTGCACTACAATTGGCACCATCGCTGCAGACTTTCCTAACATGGATACTTTGAATTTTTCTAGCGGCTCACCGTGGATCAATAATGTCTTACCAGATAGAGTGACTAGGGAACTGATGCCATCATCTAAGGGCTTATTCATTTTTTTTGCCCAACCACCCGGAAGGTTGTAATGTGCCATCAATAAAAAGACTTTGCTGGCTTCCTCACGCATCGTAAACCAGCCTAAATCTGCTTCAACGACTTGCACCGCTCCTTCAACTATACGAGTAAACAAGCGGCGCTGGTCAGTTATAGAAACGACAGCCTTCCCTAAAGCAACAATTGCTGTCAGTTCATTAACTTTGCGCTGTAGTTCTTCATTTACGCCCTTGAGTTGCTTATCCAAACGAATACGAGCACGTTTTTCGTGTGTCTGACTCAAAGCTCGTTCTACTACAGAAACTATTTCCGCATCACGAGCAGGCCAGCGTAGATAATCAATAGCACCTACCCGAAAAGCCTGGATGATATCATCTTCCTGCCCTTTTTCGGCGATAACCACTAGTGGGACATTGACTGCTTGCGAAGATAAGGCAACCAGCAAATCTTTCGCGTTCAGACCGGGTAAATTCAAATTTGCAATCAGCAGGTCAGGAGGAGATTGCAGCGCTTGTTGCAAAGCTGCAGAAGCGTCTAAGACCACCGTCACCTGATATCCCAGCGACTGTAAAGCCTGACGGGAGATCAAGTCGCTAATATCCGGGTCGCTTTCGACAACGATGATTTGTTCCTTGGAATCCGCCATAATTAATGAGCTTTCATAATACTCTTCACAAGATTGTAACACTTTTAGTATAAAACATCTCAATGATATACTTACAAAAACCTAGCAAAAGATAACACTTATATCTGATCTAATTTCCCCTACAAATTGTCAACATCGAAGATTGGATTACATGAAATTATTCACACAGTAGCTACATCATTTATGGACATCAACTTTCGAAAATTCAACTTGGCTGTAGTCATCCCTGCATATCGTGTTGCAGATACGATCGAAGCTGTTTTAAAGGATATCCCCCCCTATATGCGTCATATTATTGTTGTAGATGATGTGTCGCCTGATACTACATCTGAATTAGTAAAAGCCTTTGCAAGCGATAACAAGCGCATCGTATTGATCCAACATGAACAGAATCAAGGCGTTGGCGGGGCGATGCTGACTGGTTTCAGGAAAGCACTTGAGTTAGGAGCACAAGTTGTCGTTAAAGTTGATGGTGATCATCAGATGGACGTGAGGCACATTCCAGCGCTGATCAAACCACTATTAGAAGGAAAAGCCGATTACGTAAAAGGCAACCGATTCCGTGATTTTGAGTCTTTGCAGCACATGCCGTTGATCAGACGTATTGGCAACCTGGGGCTAAGTTTTCTCACCAAGGCTGCAACCGGTTATTGGAATTGCTTCGATCCGACAAACGGTTTCTTTGCTATCCGCTCAGAAATCCTATCTCAACTGCTATTCGAACGCATCGACCGCGGTTACTTTTTTGAAACATCCATGCTTGCTAACTTGTACCTTATAGATGCTTTTGTGCTGGATGTGCCCATACCGGCACGTTATCGTGGCGAGCGCTCAAGCATGTCAATTTGGCGAGTATTAATTGAATTTCCAGCCAAGTTGTTTACCACTGTGTTTCGTCGTCTATTGCTCAGGTATTTTTTGTTCGATTTCTCAATGGTTTCTGTATACTTGCTGATAGGCTTGCCACTATTATTCTTCGGGTTAATCTTCGGCAGCGTGAAGTGGATACAGTATCTTGAATTGGGCGTACCCGCCCCCACCGGGACGGTTATCTTGCCGACGCTGGCGCTTATTTTGGGCATACAAATATTGCTCTCAGCAATTGAAATTGATATGAACGCTACGCCAAAAACTCCCCGTAGCCAATCGCTAGTATGAAAATAACTGAATTTAACAGCTATAAAGCTGACTTTCGTGCTGTCATTCGTAAAGTGCTGACCGAATCTGAGCAGGGTCGAATGGACGAAGCCGCTTTTCCAGCTTACGCACACTCAAATCCATTAATAAACTGGCTCTTCTGGCAACGGTTACACAAAGTAATTAATTACATTGAATCTAAAGCGCCTTTCGAGCAGGTGCTGGACTTCGGCTGCGGAAGTGGGGTTATGCTGCCATTCTTGTGCGGGATTAGCGCTCGAGTTACAGCCCTGGATATCGACTTGCATCCGTTTGAACGCGTTAGCCGCCAGCGACCTTTTCCTACGAATCTCGATGTATACGATGCACGTGAAGTGATGTTGAAAGGCTTGCCACGAGCATCCTTCGACCTGATAATCGCAACGGATGTGCTCGAACACGTAGATGATTTACCCGGCACGCTAAGGGATATGGGTGCTCTGCTCAAACCTAAAGGACAGATTGTTATTTCTGGCCCAACCGAGAATCTATTCTACAAAATTGGTCGCAAGCTGGCTGGCTCAGAATATTCTGGCGATTACCATGAGTGCAGTATTCTTGAAGTTCGAGAAATATTGGCACAGCAAATGAAAATTATCCACATTGCCAAACTTTACTGGCCTGTGTCACTGTTTGATGTTTTCGCCGGAACAACTTTCTAATTGTGGTGGAAATTTATTGGCTAGGCAGATACTTCGAAAAATAGATTTTCCCTATTACTAACTTGCTTTTTCTACGAGAGGCTGTATACTATCTTTAAGTGGACACATTCTCTCTAATTCCCGGCACCACTCCTGTTAATCCTGGTCCGTTGGCGCGGTTTTTACCGCCTTTGGAAAAGGGGGTTATCTCCTCTTGGTTAGAAAATAATATCAAACCGGGTGGTTGGTTGTTAGACCCATTCGGATCGGCGCCAAGCTTGTCATTGGAAGCAGCCCGAGCAGGGTATCGTGTGCTGGTTACAGCCAACAACCCTATCACACGCTTCATGCTCGAAATGGGGGCATTGGCCTTACTGGAAACCGAGTTTAATGCTGCGATTGCAGATCTGGCAGTTTCACGCAAAGGTCAAGAAAAGGTAGAAGGTCATCTTCAAGCACTATACTTTACCCCTTGTGTCTCCTGTGAAATAGAAGTCCCGGCGCAAGCCTTTTTATGGCGTAAAGGTGAAGATGTTCCTTTTGGGCGTGTATATGAATGTAAAGAATGTGGCGAAAGTGGAGAAAAACTAGCCTCTCCGGTTGACATCGAACGTGCTGCCGAAGTTGCAAAGACAGCTGGACTAGCCCGTGCCCGGGTATTAGAACGGGTTGCACCACTGGATGATCCTGATCGCGAATATGCTAAAGAGGCCATTCAGCATTACCTGCCACGTGCGATATACGCATTGGCGACACTTATTAATCGTCTCGATGGATTGCAGATTTCAGATGAACGCCGTCGTGCATTAACAGCGCTCATTCTTTCCGCCTGTGATCGAGGTAATGCGCTCTGGCCACATCCCACCGAAAGGCCTAGACCGAAACAACTTTTTACGCCGTCGCAATTTTTCGAGGGGAATATTTGGAAGGCATTGGAAGAAGCTATTGCTGTATGGGCAGGGACTGGTGAGCCGGTGCCATGTTTGTACTGGACAGATAAGGGGAAAAGAATTCCCGAAAGTGGTGGAATATTGCTGTATGAAGGACGCATAAAAGGTCTGGCTGAAGTTGTCAAGGATACGCCCATCCAAGCAGTGATTGGCGCCATTCCGCGCCCAAACCAGGCGTTCTGGACACTCTCAGCATTGTGGGCAGGTTGGTTGTGGGGACGCGAAGCAGCCGAACCATTTAAGATCGTATTACGCCGGCGCCGTTACGATTGGGCCTGGCAAGCAACCGCCTTGCATGCTGCTCTGCATCATGTCTTTGATCTATTACCACTGAGTACACCCTTCTTTGGCTTATTGGCAGAAGCAGAGCCAGGATTTCTCTCAGCTACACTTACGGCGGCAAGCACAGCAGGGTTTGATCTGCGCGCACAGGCCATGCGTACTGCCCATGATCCAATACAGTTAATCTGGCACCGCGGAGAGCGTTTGCATCGTGAAAGAGAGGATATTAGTCTGCAGCGCATTCGCGAAGCCATGCATAATCACTTGTATGAGTTAGGAGAGCCAGCAGCTTACATGCAGTTACATGCTGCAGGACTCGCCGAGCAGGCCAAGGGTCACGGATTGATGCGCCCAGAACAGAATTTTGACGAGGCACTTCGTGAGGTACAATCCAACATCCAACAATCGATTGATGCAGACTCCAAATTGGAGAGAATTGATTCAGACGAGCGTAGTATGGTGGTTGGCTTGTGGGATTTGCGAGAAAGGGAGGCGCGGGCTGAACCGCTAGCGGATCGAGTGGAAAGAAGCGTAGTTGCATTCCTACAGAAGCATCCATCAAATACGTTACTGAAAATTGAGCAGGCGATATATCCTGATTTCCCCAGCTTATTGACCCCCTCGAAGGCGCTAGTAGGAGCTGTTTTAGATTCTTATGGCGTGCAAGAATCAGGTCGCTGGAGCCTGCGTCATGAAGACCTGCCATCCAATCGACGTACTGAACTTGCAAGGATGGCTGAATTGATCATGGCGATCGGTGAGCGACTAAGTTACTCAACCGAACATCTCGAGAATAACACTTGTGTTTGGATGGAAAATGACCAACCTGCACGTGTGTTTTACTTGCTTGCTTCGGCAGTAACCGGACGTATCCTGGTAGAAAATCAGCACTCGCTGGAAAAGTGCCTGCTGGTATTGCCGGGAGGGCGTGCTAGCTTGCTGGCTTATAAAGAAGTTCGCGACCCAAAGCTACGCCAGCGTTTAGATGGCTGGCACATAGTCAAATTCCGATTAATTCGCGCGCTAGCAGACATCCCGGTGCTAAACCGACAAACTTTTGCAGAGCAACTTGTTAGCGACCCTATCGAACAAACTCAGGGTCAGATGATGATGTTTTGATACAATAATACTATTGAGGCGGCTCACAGGAGACCAACATGTCGAAGAAAACAGTTTCTATACTTATTCTGACAAATATCATCCTTTCTGCGTGCGGAACACAAGCGCCACAGGTTACCGAAACACCCATTGTCGCCCCGCCAACCATTGCGCTGCCTGCCACCAATCCGGCTGTTGAAACAGATGCACCCGTTACGGATGATGCACCAACGCCCACTCCCACTGAAGTTCCACCTGATAACCCACCCGATTGTGTCAATAAGGCAGCATTCGTCAGTGATATAACCATTCCCGACAATACTGAGGTTAATACAGGCGAGGCTTTTACAAAGACTTGGCGTATCCAGAATACAGGTACGTGCATCTGGTGGTCTGGTTATACATTGAGTCACTATTCTGACGAGTCCATGAGTGCGCCAAACTCTGTACCTTTACCGCGCACCAACCCTGGTGAAACAGCAGATATTTCTGTTGATTTGGTAGCGCCCAGTGTGGCAGGTACGTATCGAGGCAACTTTGTCGTCAAAAATGCAGCTGACCTTATCATGCAGGTTGATAATGATTCCCGTTTGTGGCTAATTATTAATGTGAAAAGTGCGCCCACGGCTGTTCCCACCACAGATGGCGGTTCTGGTTCAGTCAACGCCGCCTGTGACGTTACCCTCGATGATGCCAAAACATCGGTTATGCTTACTGCGCTAACCGCCTACCGTGCTCAGAACAGCCTGGGTGTGCTGCCTGTCAATGAAAAATTGAGTCAGGCCGCCCAGAGGCACGCCAATGATAAGGCCTGCACCCAACCCCCATCATTCGATCATGATGGCTCTGACGGCTCAACGCCTGATTCTCGCGTCGCCGATACCGAATATGCCGCTTCTGGTGTAACAGAAAATGTCTATGGGAGCTACCCTCCGAAAGATGGGCAGGGTGTGATAGAGTGGTGGAAAACCGACCCTAGCCATAGTGAAAACCTTCTGACCACCAAGTACAAAGAGATCGGCGTTGGGTATGCTTTTTTCGAAAATTACGGCTACTATGTGATTGTCTTTGCTGCACCATAGTTTGTTTTACGTGACATCCGGTGTGGAAAATCTCTGCACCGGATATTGATTCCACAGTACAATCCAACTTATGAAAAAGAACTGGATACTTTTCCTGTTTACCGGCGTGTTACTGGCCGGGTGCATTTCTATTTCATCAGCCAACACGACTCCTACATCTCCGCCTCAATTCGTGACCTCGACTTTACCTCCGACAAAATCGCTAGCCTTGCTCCCGACGAACACTCCATTAACTCCTTCCACTGGGAGCGAAACACCGACCTTCGCTATTACAGCTCCTGCAAATTGCAAGGTGCAGGCTGTGCTGCTCGAGGATGTCACCATTCCAGACGATACACTTGTTCCTGCAGGGAAATCTTTCACCAAAACCTGGCGTTTTAAAAATAGCGGCACCTGCCATTGGACGGGTTTTACCATCAACTTTCTGACCGGCGATCGTATGGGCGC
>CAZCPP010000006.1:23919-26232 GCA_964500655.1 uncultured Anaerolineaceae bacterium
ACCTCAACACCGATCCCTGATACGCCTGCTGGCTCAACGGTTGATATTTCTCTTGAGTTGACCGCTCCCACTGAAAATGGCTCATATTCAGGTTATTTCACCTTGAAGGACGCTGATGGTGAATCAATCAATGTTGGAACTGAAAAGACTTTCTGGCTCCAAATCATTGTTGCTGATGGAGATGAAATGGCTACATCAACTCCCATTGAAAATTCCAGCAGTCAACTGGAGAACGCAACAAGCGGTTCCGGAGTTTGTGATTTTGATGAAAATAGTGGCTATATCAATCAGATAAAAACCCTGATCAATGATGAACGCCAGAGTAACGGCTTGTCCAAACTGTCAATCAATTCGCAGCTGGCAACCGCCGCTCAAAAGCATGCCGCCGATATGGCTTGCAGCAGCATTCTCAGCCATACTGGTTCGGACGATTCATATGTCAATGCACGAATTGCTGCAACTGGATATTCCGCTTCGTATTCTGAAGAGATCATCTACGCGGGTGGAGGCCCAAAGGTCGCATTTGATTGGTGGATGGATGACAAACCCCATCGCGATGCTATTTTGAGCACGAAGTCTACCGAGATGGGTATCGGATATGCTTATCTTCCATCTAGTACTTACGGGGGTTATTTTACGGTTGATTTTGCCAAACCGTGATTTTTGAGAAAACCCCTATGTTGCCACGTACAACCCGATTCTAACGTGTTCGCGCAACAGGGTTTTACGCACTCCAAATTGGGATTCCAGCTTCTTAGCCTCAGAAATTACCTCGTCGGTGATAACCGCATCGCTCCAGTTTTCTTCGAGATAGTTTTTAATCTCGTCGAACGAGTCGGCATGGGTAAGAAATTCAAACTCACTTGATTTCACAACTTGAAACAAGCCTGCCGCCACAATCGTGTCAAGTGCATCATTCGACTGATGGTATTCGATGTAATCGTCAGTTTCTTGCATGTAGCCGATGAGTTCTTCGCCCTCTTCCAACGGAAGGATGAATTCGACCAACTCTCCATTAGGATGCAGGTCTATCAGGTACCCCCCAGGATTGAGTAAGCCATGAATTTTTTCCAGAACATGAACCATGCTCTCAGCTTCCATTCATCAGAGTGACCAGGAGAGCAGTGTCAGGTCGAACTTCTCTTCATTCCCCTGAACGAATTCATCCAATCCAAAATTGAGAAACTCCACATGTTCAAATCCGTGTGGACGGTTTGACAATGCAGCGGTGTGTTTTTCGGGATCCGGCTCGATGGCTACCACGCGGGCGACTTTTTTGGCAAACAGCCACGTCAGGCGGCCATCACCGGAACCAATCTCTAGCAAGGATTTACCTTTCCATGCGATGGGCAGGTTGAAGAGAGCTTGTGATTCGTTGTTTTCAGGGTCGAGTGTGACAGTCATAGATTCTTCCTTGCCAGAAAAGATAGTTAATTTGATTTGTTATCGGGCAGATTTTATCCGATATGCTTGGATATTGGGAGTATTGTGCTAATTTGCAAAGTGGGAGTTAAGGGGGGGAACGATCATCTTGAGTAGGATTTTATTGACACCGGGGGAAGCATGTGCTATACTACCACACATACCGATCGTTCAGTATCTAAATATGGATAAAACGCAAAAACAACTTCAGAGTGAGCAAACCCAGCGGCAGATCATTGCAAAGGCTACCGAATTATTTGTTCGAAAAGGCTTTTTTGGAACCTCGATATCTGATCTGGCTAAAGCAACCGGTTTAACAAAAGGCGCTTTTTATCATCACTTCGAGAATAAAGACGCGCTCTTTTTTGCCGTTATTCAATCGGTGCGCGAGACCTGGTACAGGGAAGTTGGTCGCAATGTGTTGACCAGTAAAAATGCGCTAACCCGGTTGACTGCGCTCATCGAGAATCATACTCGCATGCTAATTGAGAATGAAGAGCTTTGCCTGCTTCTAAATGGCCTCGTCATGGAAATGGATGGCACGAATCCGGAGTTTATGACAGCTTTGCAGGAAGTTTATCGCGATATGGCCTCCTTTATTGAGAAAATTGTCCAAAAAGGTCAAAATGCTGGTCAGATACGAGAGGATCTTGACCCCAGGATGGTCGCGTTCAATATGATCGGCATGTTGAGGGGCATCGGCTGCTCGCCTATATTCAAGCACATGGGTTTAGATTCTAATACCATGGCAAAAGCTCTCAATAAGATCCTAATAGATGGCCTTCATCCATGAGGGCAAAATTTTTTTACGCGCAATACATACTGATCGTTCAGTATCTTTGCAGATTTCAATAATCGAAAGGAAACCGATGATTATTAATTATTATCTAG
>CAZCPP010000007.1:0-26122 GCA_964500655.1 uncultured Anaerolineaceae bacterium
CTAATAACATTAATATGGTTGCCATCGCCATCGCTTGACCATAATTCAAACCACCCGGTTGTGATAGGAAGCGATAAATCGCGATCGGGATGGTTGGATACTCGGGGCGAGTCAGTAGCGCTGTAGCGCCGAACTCTCCCAAGGAGATTGTAAATGCAAATGTAGCCGCAGCCAAAGATGCGCGCCAGATAATTGGCCAGTCCACAGTCAGCCAAGTGCGGATGGGTGATGCACCCAGCGTTGAGGCTGCCTCCTGCAATCGTACCGGTATGGAGGCAATCGCAGGCTGCAACGTCCGGATGACAAATGGTAATGCCACCATGGTATGAGCCAGCGGAATCAGCCAAGGTGAAGCCAACAATCGCATTGGCGGACGGTTGAACGAGATAATGAAACCCAAACCCAACGTCACAGCTGAGGCACCCAGTGGTAACATCAGTAACGGGTCAAGTATGCGCTCTAGTCTGCTAGGGCGTGCGAGCGCGATTGCGGCCGGAAACCCCATTGATAACGAGAACAAGATCGTCAATCCCGCATAGCCCAATGAATTGAGTGCAGCTCGGATAGGTGGTACATAGAATAAAGAACCGCGCCTGTTGATGAAAAGTTCGTTGTAATATTCAGTCGTCAGGCCATATTGCACATCCTCACGCTGACCGCGTGCGGCATCCAGGCGTGAAACGGAACGCAGAGGTAACGCCAACATTGGGGTAACAAAGAAAAGTATCAACAATATACTCATTCCAGCTACAAATATTTTGTCCCGCCAAACCCGGGTACGTCGAAGATTGTTCTGAGCCAAGGTTGGAGATAACTTTTTGCGCGTCTTTGCAACCATACGTGTATAAATCACAGAAAATACCAACGTGCAAAATAACTGAACGGCTGAGAGCAATCCTGCCAACGGCAGATTGAGCATCTGAAAAGCCTGAATATAAGTCTCGACTTCAAGCGTAGCGAATCCAGGACCGCCCAACAACAATATGACACCAAAACTGGTAAAGTCGAATAGAAAAACCAAGGTTACTGCCGTTAACATTGAGGGCTTCAGCAAAGGTAGGATTACATGCCACCAGATCCTGAATTTGTTTGCACCTAGTGAACGTGCTGCTTCTTCTAGACGTGTGTTGAATTGCGAAAGGGCATTCCCTACCACACGGATGACGATGGTTGTGTTGTAAAAAACATGCGCCAACAATATCGCTCCCAAGGTCCCCACAAACTTTATGGGAGGTGATTCAAGATTAAAAATCTGCATCAAGCCCAGATTAAGCCAGCCGCGGGAACCCAGCAACGCATTAAAACCAGCTGCCACAACTACCGTTGGCAGCATAAAAGGGACAGCTGTTAGGGCACGTAATAGGGTTTTTCCAGTGAAGTCAAAACGTGCAAAGAGATAAGCGGCTGGCAAGCCGAGTAACACAGTAATGAGTGTAGAGAGAAAAGCTTGGTAGAGTGTAAACACTAAAACATCTGCAACGAGATTTATATTATCTGGAGTGAGAACAGAGAGTTCGAAACTAAATGTTAGAATCCGAACTAATGGATAAAAGAAAAATATGCTTATAAATCCAAACGGAAAAAGCCAAAGAAAAATACGAGAAAATAACCACGAAGTCTTGAAATCATTTCCCTGTGTTTCTGTGCCCTCGTGGTTATGTCGTAAAGCCATTAAGCTCTCTTACCGTAAAACGGTCTCCGTCCAATCTGCAATCCACTGTTCACGATTGGCGGCGATATCAGTTGAGTCCAGTTGAGCGGGTTGATCGGGGATTTGAGCGTATTTCACAAATTCATCTGGCAGTGTTGCATCCAGGTTGACTGGGAAAACAAACATTTGCATGGGCAAATCTTCCTGAAATTGTTGGCTCAACATGAAATCAACAAATTTCTCGGCCAGGGCACGCTGCTGGGTCCCTTTCAGGATACCGACAAACTCAACCTGGCGGAAGCAAGTGTCAGGTCCAATTATTGATGCGGTAGGTGCATCGGCTAGCGTTGTCTCGGCAAAGATTACTTCTGCGGGCGGGCTAGAGCCATAAGATACAACCATCGGCTGTGGGCCACCCCCCGACGAAGCGCTGAAATTTGCGTAATATGCCGTTTCCCAATCATTCACCACAACCAGTCCGTTATCGCGCAATTTCTCCCAAAATTCCAGGAATCCAGGGTCACCAAAATGGGCTACCGTTGCCAACAAAAACGCTAGGCCAGGCGAAGAGGTAGCCGGATTTTCAACTGCCAACAAGCCGTTATATATGGGATCCAATAGATCTTCGAGTGAAGTCGGGACAGGTAAATCGCTCTCAGCAAAGTAAGATTTATCATAGTTGATACACACATCACCATAATCCACGGGCAAGAGGTTATAGCTTGGATCAAGCTGGAAGGTCTCTGGAATCTTCGCCAAAGCAGATGAGTGATATGTCTCAAAAATGTCCGCTTCGAGGGCCCGGGAAAGAAATGTGTTATCTACACCATAGAAAATATCGGCCAGAGGAGCGTCTTTAGTTAGGATGGCCTTGTTAAGCGCAGCACCGGTGTCGCCGCTTGCCAGGAAAACGACTTTTACTTCATTAGCCTGTTCAAAAACTTGCACGACTTCTTCACTGACCGCAAATGAGTCATGGGTCATCACGGTCAGTTCAACAGGGCCGCTTGGCACACATGAACTTAATAACCACACAATAGAAAGAGTGAAAACTGCAAATTGTTTCATACATACTCCTATCTTGATTAATACAATTGACGCCGACGGATAATCAACAACAATCCCATCCGAATGTGGATTGAAGCAATATCATCGAGCATGATGTTACTGATACCGCGCGTTTTATATGGATATAGGGTTTCACTGTACAATGGCCACTGCAAACCTACAGTAGTGATACCCTCCACGGGGCCATTCCAAGGAATCAGGGAAAGAGTATCACCGCTTCTTCCCCGGATCTCAACCTGTTCACCACCCCCCCCATTTGCTCGACAGAAAAAGGATTCTTCTAATCCATCGTCGAGACGAATGTCAAATCCAGATAGCATCGGATTTGTCAGTATGGATATATTTGTAAGAGTCTGATCCAGACGGCCTCCCAGAGCTCCAACCACTAATATGGCAGAGGGTCTTAAATCAATAGCGTATTGCAAAGCGAGCTCGAAATCAGTCTCGTCTTTATCCACAGGATATTTTTCAAATATGACTTCAGAAGGGGCAAGTTCAGAGAGCGTTTCATCAGTGAGCGAATCCATGTCACCAAGGACAATTTCTGGAATGAGATCCATCTTCAACAGATAATTTGCTCCACCATCTGCCGCAATTAAACAATCATCGTCGTTTATCAGGGTGCGGATCGCTTCAAGGTCAGGCAATTCACCGTTGGCAAAGATAACAGCTCGTGACATAAAAAACATCCTCCGCCGGGGAGGATGTCTATGATTCGATAACTTCCCTCCGCCGGCATGATCCGGATCAGGTATTGCGGGTCGAGCGTGATACGCTCCTCTCAGCCCGTAAGACGGACTCCCCGTTTGGGTATTTATGATGAGTATAAGGGGATGGATACCCCCTGTCAAGTACCGCCGATGCGGTATAAACAAATAATCAGGGCAGACCGTTTTTATCTGCCCTGGCTAGCGTACACGGCGCTTCCATTCTTCTTTCTCCTGCAATTCACGTGGACTTGCACCCGAGTCTAATGCCAAAAAATCCGTTAATAATCGGTTGAAACGGGCTGCCTCATCGATCATGGGGAAATGCCCGGAACCCTCTAACACAATATGGTGCATCATATGTGGTAGATTGATGGAATTATCAGCTGGGGGCGCAGGAATTGCTGGGTCATTTTGTCCGTACACCATAAGACACGGTATATCTGTCTGACGCATTTGACCGAACAGGCCATTAGATTGGAAACTGTTGATTGATGCGGTAATTGCTTGCGGATCTGCTTTTGACGCGTCGGAAAGTGCTGTAGCTGCTTCAGGAGTCTTACTACCAAGCCAGTTTATCAAATCTGGCAAAGGTGATGTTCGCATACGGGTATTGATAGAATCATAAAACATCGGGCAGTTGATTACCATAATGCGATCTACGCTTTTTGGCCAGCGAGCACAAAAGTTGAAACTAACCAATGCGCCAAGACCATGCCCTATGAGAGCTACTTTGCCAATTCCCAACTCATCCAGAAAGCGGCTAAGAAGGTCAGTCTGATGGTCAATGGAATAGCGCATTGGATCACGGGCGGATTCGCCAAAGCCCCACATGTCTAGGCCATACGCTCGGAAGGATGTAGAAGCAACCTGCATAGACGTGATCCAATACCGCCACGAACCGACCCAACCGTGGAGGAAGATAATCGGCCGACCACGTCCCAATACCTCATAATGTACGATCTGTCCTTCCAAAAGAATTGCGCTCATCTTACAGTTAATATCCTTCTTTTATTCTTTATTACTTCCATGTTTCGCTAAAACAGAGCGTACTCGTTCGGTAAGTTGATCAGGTGCAAATGGTTTGAGCAAATACTCTTCAGCACCAGCATCCATTCCATCGCGTATTTCTGTTTCCTGTCCTTTGGCAGAAAGAAATACGATAGGTACATCTCTCAAATTAGGTTCTGCTTTGATCAGTTTGCATGCATCGTAACCGGTCATACGGGGCATACGGACATCTAGTAAGATCAGGTCTGGGAGCTCTGTTTTTGCGAGTTCCACAGCTTCCTCACCGTTCGCACCAGTTACTACTTCATAGCCTGCGAAACGCAAGGTGAAAGCAACTAGGTCACGAATATCAGGTTCGTCTTCTGCAATCAATATTTTCGTCATCGCATCCTCATTCGTCTGTATTGTCGATAGGCAAAGTAAAGGAGAAGGTGCTTCCTTTACCTGCCCCTTCACTTTCAAGCCAGATACGACCTTTATGCATTTCTACTAACTGGCTAACAATAGCCAGGCCTAATCCTGTACCAGGTGTAGCCAAAACTAAGGGATCTTCACCACGATAAAATCGGTCAAAGATGCGCTCTTGATCTTCTTCCGGAATGCCTACACCCGAATCTTCTACATCCACCTGTACTTCACTCCCATTTGTGGCATGTAGGTGGACAGTAATTTCTCCCTCTTCCGGTGTATAGTGGTAGGCATTATTTACCAGATTGCCCAACACCTGCCGGACACGCTCTGCATCGCCACTGACATGTGGAAGATCATCTGCTGCGTCCAAGGAAAATTCCATGGGTTTACCTTCATCTTGTGATCGGTGCAAAATATCTGCCAGCACTTCTTCGGCTATGTCCCGCAGATCAAGGGGTTGAGGTGAGAGGGTTATACGTCCGGCTTCAATTCGAGAGATATCCAGCAAATCATCAACTAAAATATTGAGACGTTCAGTATTATTCTTGACAATTTTCAAGAAGTGCTCCTGGTTTTCGTTCACTGCACCCGCAGCTCCCATCAACAGGATATCGACATATCCACGGATGGAAGTCATTGGAGTTCGTAATTCGTGACTGACTGTCGCTACAAACTCGGACTTCAGCCTGTCTACTTCGACCTCATGCGTGATGTCTCGAAAAATGGATACCGTACCCAGAAAATCGTTTTGTAAAATAACTGGAGCCAAATGCACCAGCGCAATACGCCCATCTTCAAGCTCCAATTGCTCGGCATATGAATCGCCTATCTGATAAGAAGCAGGGTCACCTGACCAATCATTAATGGTCTGCATCCAGGTACTGGCTGCTTTGCCAAAAAATCCTCCAAAGGCATCCAAAGATTGCTCAACGACATCTTCATTATCGAGTTTAAGAATTTCAGAAGCAGAATTGTTAAGAAAGGTGATTCGATTATCGGGACCAGTTACTACTACTCCATCTGCAACAGCTTCGAGAATAGCCTGTGAGCGACTGGCTTCTTCCTGTTCCTTGCGCAACATACTGCCAAGGCGTTCCGCTTGATCACGAATTAATTCATATAAATGAGCATTATTAATAGCAATCGCTACCTGACTAGCAATGGCTTTCACCATACCCAGGCGTTCCGGGCCAAAAAAGCCAACTTGCCGGTGGAATATCATCAAAGCGCCAATCACATCTTCACCAACCAGCAACGGCGCAGCGATGGAGCTGCGATGTTTGCTTGACGTAGTACCTGATTGGATCCAGCGATGATCCTTGTGTAAATCTTCCACAAGTGTAGCTTCTTGGCTTTCAACGACCCAGCCAGCCAAGCCCTCCCCGACTTTGAGAGTGAATCCACGACTTTCAGTAGGTTCTTTACCGGTCAAGTATCCATAACCAGCACGGTAATGCAAGAGATTATCTTCAGCATGTATGAGCATAATCGTACCTTGCTCAGCACCCACAGCTTCGTTCAATAATGCCAATGTGCGGCTCAGCGCACGGTCGAGATCAAGACTGGCGGAGACTTCAGTCAAAACCCGTAGCAGAGTTTCGGTATTGGCTTTTTCACTTTCTAACTCAGCCGTACGATCAATAACACGTTGCTCCAATTCTTCTGCTAATCGCTGCGTCTCTGCAAACAAGCGTGCATTTTCAATCGCTACCGCAGCCTGCTGTCCCAGGCTACTTAAAAATTCCAATTCAGTATCAATGAATTCTAATCCCTGCCCGGTGCGCCATACTGCCATCAAACCACTTAACCGTTCTTTAGAAAGAACGGGAACACTCATCAGGTGTTGATACAATTTATCCTTTGTTCCATCAATTTCGAGAACGCGCGGATCCTTTTCGACAAAATTAACAATCTCGCCCTCTTTTTTCTCTGCAATGTTACCTAACACACCCTCACCAACCATTAAGGGGGATTTTTTAATCTTATCCATATCCTGCCCGACAACGGCAATACCACGCAAAACATTTGAATCGGGTTCAGGAATGAATACTGCACTTGTTTCGGCTCGTAGCAAATCTTTGGCATAATCTACGATGCGCTTTAACACATCTTCAAGCTCCAATGTTGCAGATACATCTCGACCTACTTCTGCCAACGCCGCTGTTTCCTGAGCTCGGCGTTGCGCTTCTTGAAATAGTCGTGCGCTATCGAGTGCAACAGACGCTTGATTTGCTACCGTAAGCGCCATATCAATTTCTGACGTGCTAAGGCGTTCTTGAACTGGCATTTGCACAAATAAAATACTATGCAATTCCCCGCCACTGATAAGTGGCAATGCCATTAAACTGGTTGCATCCTTTCCAAGCATTTGTGACAAAGATGTCAGATCCGGCTCATCTAAAATATTTTCACAGTTATATACTCCCTGTGACTCGTGCAATTGTTTAAAAACTGGGGCATTTGGTAGAGATTTTGGTAGCTTAGATTTCCGTTTTGGAGTTGAGAAGGTCCAGCTCGCTGTTTGATCATCAATACTTACAACAGAAATACGTTGAGCAGCAAAAGCCTTGCGTAATTCGTTTGCTGTAACTTTCTGGATTTCTTCAGCATCAAGTAATCCGCTCATTTGCGACGAGAAACGATTCAACAATGCCAAACGTTGTGAACGTTGATCAAGCTCAATAGCACGTTTCAGGCTATCTTCATAGAGGCGGGCGTTTTCTAATGCAACGGCTGCCTGCCCAGTAAATGTTGTTGCTACTTGCACTTGTTCAGGTGTATAAAAATTATCTTGCCATTTTTCTAATGTTATTACGCCAATCACTTCACCTTTAGATATGAGAGGAATACCTAACCAGGACAAACGCGGTGCTTCGATCTGTGGGAATCGCGAATCTTCACGAACATCAGCCACTGAAATTGGTTGCCCAACTCGAATCATTTCCTGGAACAATGCGCTATCTGTTACAGCCACTGTCAATCCCAATCGATGCTCAGAATCTGAAAACCCGCTGGCTGCTGCAACTCGCAATTGGTCATCATCACGGAGCAATAGAGTGGCTGTATCAAACGGAAGGACAGGGCGCAATTGATCAAGCAGAGATGTCACCAATTCATCGCTCTGCAGGCTCGATGTCAAAGAAGATGCTACATCGTTCAAAGCCTGAAGTTGGCCAGCGCGTTCCTGGGTTGCTTGCACGAGGCGGACATTTTCTAGCGAAAGTGCCACTTGTTGTGTCAAAGACAATAACAAAGTTTCATCTTCGGGCCTAAAAGCAGCTTGGGTATTAAAATTATCGAGAACCAATACACCTAAGCTCTCATCACTCGAGACAATTGGGATCAACAGGCTAGAGACAGGCAGGCGTCCTCCAGTAGCTTGGCGAAACAGGAATAGGTTTTCAGCGGAAAGAGCATAATCACGTGCAAAGTTAAGTTCATCAACTCGCAGGGATATTTGCGATTTAAATACCTTTCCTGGTAGTGCTTCTCCAGCCTGATAGTTTATTTTCATAAGACTATCATTATCAGCATAACCGGCACAAGAACGTGGGGTCAGTTGTGAAATATTTTTATCCCAGAGTAGAACTATTCCTGCATGTGCAGTAGGTCGAATAGCTCGTCGGGCGCTTTCCAGTAAGGCTTTGACAATCTCATCAGGCGCCAAGCCACTTATTTGGCGACTGAAATCGAGTAGCAGATCCACTTCTTGCAAACGGCGACGAGTTTCGTTGAGTAAGGAAATATTTTGCAAGATTACAGAAGTTTGACGTGCAATCTGATGATAGACTTGGCGATCTTCATCTGTAAAATCCGGTAACGGCTCCGGGCTAGCTGCCAAGAGTGCTGCCACTACTTTCTTTTGTACTCTAATAGGTAAACAGATAAACGCTTTGGCACGCAGTCCAGAAAGCAAAGGGGTGTCCTGCCACTCATCTGCTTCATCTTCATTCGCTGCCAGGATGGTTTCCCCAGTCTGCAAACAAGATCTTAGCGGATTCCGCTGCCCAAACAAGGATTCTGGATTGGTACCACGTGGAACTTTTCCAAGGGTATGCAACAAATGCGGGCCTTCAGGGGCATCTTCAGCAACCATAGCGACTGACATACCCAACTGGGTCAGCACTTCACGTCCCAAAGCCAATAAAGCCGAGGGGGCATCCAACTGGCGGCTGACAGACTCAGTAATAGCCAATCCAGCACGGACACGCTGTGCTCTACGATCTAGATTATGAATCGAGAGTGTTTGCTCTAAATCTTTTCGCAACAAAAAAGGTAGATCGTTTTGGCTAACAGAGAGCAAGCGTTGTTGGCGTTGCAGCCCCGATGAAAGCGATTCTACGCGATTGCGTAAATCACTGAAAAGAGTGGTGTTACTGATCACCAATGTAGCTTGCGCCGCGAAAATTTCAATGGCTTCAACAGTTGCCTTATTAGGACGTAATCCATCGTTAGGTGCATCCAAGCTCAACAAACCCAATGGCTCACCCTGAGCATCCTTCAATGGAACGAGTAAAAAATCGTCTGGATTCCAAGCATTCTCCATCTGCTTTTGTTCATCAAGATCTAACGTAACCATATGAACATCAGCAGGGATAAGGGGCGTCTCATCAGCAGGAATTAAATAAGCCTGACCAATACGAAATTCTTCTTTGAGTAGCTTCTGAATACTTGTGAAGGGCTGCTTTCGTGAAAGCAATTCGCTAAGCACTTCTTGCGAAAAGCCTATCCCCGTCACCCGACGTAACAGGCCTGTATCTGGTTCAAAAGCACTGAATAGCACTGCTTGAAAAGGTGTGGCTTTGCAGATCGCCTTTCCTATGGCACGTAATTGTTGTTCAAGGGGGTGATCAAAATTGATTGAATAATTGATCTCGGTCAGACTGGACATCGTGTCTGCATGGCGTCGTAACTGTTCAGCACGTTTGTGTTCGGCCTGATACTGACTCGCCGTATTCAGAGCGATAGAAGCCTGCACTGCTAACGTTTGTACTAAATCTACAATGTCAGCATCAAAAAAGTCTGGCTGACTGGAATGTAAGTGAATTAATCCCGCCAGATCGTTGTTCTGTTTAATAGGGGCAAACAAAGCTGAACGAGCACCTTCATGTGGTGCTTGAAAATTCTCTTGCTCAAAGTCTGCTACAACCAATGGCTCATCTATATTAGAGATTTGCTCAAGCATAGCATTGAGGTTCTCATCGACAGGGCAGCCCACTGCAAATATAACTTCTGGTTTATCCTCCACGTTAGACGGCTCAAAGAGCAAAATTGTGCCGCAATCTGCTCGTGTGGTCCGCAAGGTCTCATTATGTACCAGCTCGAGCAATTTCTCCACCTCTAATGAAGCATTTAATTCTCGACTAACTCGCATCACGGCTGTTAGTTGATCCACACGAGCACGCAGATTTTCGTCCGTTTGACTGATCAGGCGAGCACTATCTAATGCTGAAGCGAGTTGACCGGCAACGGTACTAACGACTTGCAGATCGTAAGAGTTGAAAAAATCAGGTTTGCGACTTCCCAGCATTAATTCTCCCAAACTGTGTTCACGAACAACTAATGGGACAACTAATGCGGATTCTGTCCGCAAAGTTGTAATTAATGGGCGATACACCGACAATACCCGCCGGTCACCGCTTAAGCGACCAGAGATGAAGGGTTTCTGACTACCAGATACGGTGGACAAGAATTGTGAATCTGTAACGAAGATCCGTGACAAAGTTTCCGCCGCTTCTTCCTCGACCCCATACATGCTTCTACTATGGAGCCGTAATTCGCCATTTTGTTCATCCAGCAAAAAGATTGCCGCAGTATCAGCTTGAAACAAATGCGCAAGTTCACGAATAGAATGCTCTAGCACCTCCTCCACTGAGGCTGAAGATGCAGATAGGCTTGCGACACGGCGCAATGCATCAGATCTGTATGCGCGTTGACGCGATTGCTGTACCAAAACCGCATTTTCGATAATCGCTGTGGCCTGATTGGCAACCATGCTCATTAACCGTAATTCTTCATCTGAGAAAGCAGTTACACCTTGCCTATGATTGGATAATTGCAAAAAGCCAATCAGGTGCCTACCCGCCACTAAGGGTGCTAATGCCGAATCCCGTAAGCTGGCAGCTTGAGCCAAGTTTTGTATGCCCAAGGCTTTCCATGTTTCATCTTCGGCAGCATTGAGGGTCAATAAGGGTTTTAGATCTGCAATAAAATCGGAATCAATTTCCTCGGTTGAAATGCTCGTGCGGTATATATCCACAATGTGTGGTGGTAATCCCTGAAACGGGATTTGTCCTTCGAGTGTTTGTTTGCTTTCGTCAAAAAGTAGGAAACCAAGAATTTCAACATCGAATAATGGAGAAACACTCTTTACCAAGCGTTCGAACAAATCTTTCATATCCTGACTTACACTGACCGCTTGAGCAAGATTGGCAAGGCTAGTTTGTTCAGTTGTACGTTGCTGCTCTTCTTCATAAAGAATCGCATTGTGAATAGCAACTGCAGCCTGTCCAGAAACGAGTTGCAGCAGTTCCACATCTTGCTGGCTGAAACCATTTTCTGTAGATTGGCCAGCTTCAAGTGTGCCTACAAATTGTTTGCTTTTCAGTAAAGGGATCCCCATATAAGATCTGACCGAATATGGTTCAGTAGCTTCATTATCTTCATCTCCATTTTCTGGATCAGTTTGCAAAAGCAGTAGGGGCTTGTGGTTCATTATTAGGGAATCAGAATAATTACCAAAATAAGATCGTTCCACATTTTGCAAAGTGCGCACCTCACCCGATCGTCCTTCAAAACGATATGGATTCAGTGTCCGTCTTTCATCATCCCAAATTTTTAGCTCAATTATGTCTGCTGAGATCAACCGCCCTACATTTTCCAGTATTGATTTTAGCGTTAGTTCTAAATCTAAACTGGCTGAAACGGAGTGACCAAAATCCGTGATTACACGTAATAAAGCGGTTGAAACCTGGTCTCCTCCCGTGCCAAGAGCTGGCGTAAGATCCAAATTTCGCATGGTAGCCATCATCAACGGTAAAAGCCCTGGTACCCGATATGATGTAGCTTCTGTTAACTGTGCTCCAATAGAGATTCTCTTTTGACTTTCCTTGGAGAATAATGAGAGGAAATCGTTAGATGAACGTGTCCGTCGCGCCAAATTCTCCAGCTCAGCTTGCTCATCTTCTCGCAAATCAAATAACTGACGTGCACGTGTATTTATATATTCAACCCGCCCGCCACTTTGAACAATGATTACAGCGTCTTCCACTTCCGAATCTTCCAATTGCTCAAATGACGAAAGAGGTACTCCTGCATTAGATCGGTTTGTCGGCAACAAGCGCAGCAGAATTCGGACTAGAATAAGAACAACTAATCCAATAATTAAAAATATGAGACCAACAATGAGTCCTGCGTCTAAGCCTTCCATCCTTACGAGATAAACCTTACTCCACTAATTCGCCGGGGGTATCGTTCCGACGCGCCTCCGCTCCCATTTCGGTAATTTCGCGGATATCGGCAAAACCGTATTCATTAGGAATAACAACACCAATAGCAAGAGTCATAAATGGAACATTTTCTGGACCATCTGAGGTTTGGGCAACCATAAATCCTTGTTCGCGATCAATAAAGTTGTAATGTGTCTGCACTTCCACTACAAAACGCTCTTTAAGACGTTGTTTGATGGACGGAGCAGCATTTTCGGTGGTGATAATGATAAAGTTGTCACCACCTGCGTGACCAATGAAATCTGCAATTGTGCCAGTTTCGTCTACCACTTCACCGATCACCATGGCTGAAAATCGCAATACATCATCACCAGCTACAAACCCATACACATCGCGGAAAGGGTCGAAATGATTGATACGAATATCCATTAATGCCCAATCTTTCTCACGAATAATCTTTCGCAATTGCTCCTCGATCAAACGCCCAGCTGGAAGACCTGAGCGTGGATCTGTGAGGCTTTCTCTTTCTGAGCGACGAATTGCCCCCTGTACACGCAACTTTAATTCCTCAATGTCAAAGGGTTTAGTGATGTAATCATCCGCACCTAGTTCGAGGCCTTGTAATTTATCGCTGCGCTCATCCTTCTGCGTTAGGAATATTACCGGTATATGACTTGTACGTGTGCTCGTTCGCAATGTACGGCAAACTTCATATCCGTCAATATCTGGCAACATAATATCCAACACGATCAAGTGTGGTAACACCTGCTTTGTTTTATCCAACGCTTCTGAGCCGCGGACAGCAACGTCCACGTCATACTCCAGTCCGCTGAAATAAATTTTCAGCATGTTCCCGATATCAAGGTCGTCTTCAACAACCAAAAGGCGGGGCTTTCCCATAGAGCCTCCTTTATTAGCGCCGAACCCTTTGACGGGCATTTTGGCGCACGGCTTCGATTTGCTGCGGCGTCACTTCTCGCTCGAACGAGCGGAACCCGCTCAAGCGAAAGCCATGCTTTTCGGCAATTTCCGTTATTTCATCTACACGCTCACGGGTAATGTGTTTCCCAAGCGTGTAATCTTCAAAACGGCCTTCAAGTGCCAGAGCTATTGTCTCAGCCATGCAGGCATATGCCTTGCCTGGCGGAAAGCCAAAATTAAAGTTGAAATCAACGGGACCTGGCACATCAACCATACCACCGTCAATTACTAATATATCATTTCTTGCAGCAGCTACCATTGCAGAAACATCACGAGGTCTTGCCACATCACAAACTACACTCCCGGGTAGTAAATACTCAGGGTTGATCACATCATGAATGGCACTTGTTACCGTCAAGGTCAACTGCGACTTAGCCAAAACATCCAAATTCGTGCTTACAATCAACTCGCACCTACCCGCGCCCGACAACTGCTTCCGTAAATCAACTAAGGGTTCTTCCCTACGACCAATCAAATACAATCTCGCCACATCCTCAGCCAATAACTCCGCGCAAACTCGGCCAATTGTTCCGGACGCACCGACTATAGCAGCTGTTGCCCCACGAAGGGGGATATCCATAAGGCGCGCTGCTTCACGGATTGCCTGTACCGCAATCGAAATGGTATAGGCATCCCCTGTTGTAACGGGTACGTCCAGAGAACGGGCAATCGTCACTCCAGCATCACCAATGACTGAAGTAAACGCACCCAGACCCAAAATCTGGGCTCCGAGACGTTCTGTCATCCGTCCAGTTTGTACAATTTTATGGTAAACAACCTGCTCAGGCAACTCCAACATGCGCCTTGGAGTGTAAGGAGCAGCAATAAACCACCCCTTTACCTGCTTGCCGGTTGAAGCAGAAGTAATACCTTCAATCTCTGAGATATAGACTGGGGGAAAGAACGTTGAAAATAAATCGATCTGCCGTTCAGTTAGTATTCGACCTAGTAACGGAAACTTCCGACTGACATCCCGCTTGGGATCAATCGGGTGGATGATAAATGCAAACGTAGCCATCGTTTTACCAGGATTCCACCTCCGGCCGCTCTGTCTTAGGTCGGTAACGTACCTGATGCAATGAAGCGATTCGTAAATGATGATGATCGCTCTCCCCAAAGCTCACATTGTGATCAATAACGCGTCTATCTTTGGTTGCCACCAATACAACATCAGATTCAATCATGCGTGCCGGATAAACGATCATCCCTGAACCAATGCGGCAATTATGCCCCACGCAACTGCCGATTACGGGACGATTGGATCGACTCAGGTGATCTTCTCCATCTAATGCGCGAATAGGAATCGGCACCAGATTGAAATCTGTGAAAGTCGAACCAGCCCCAATAAAAGTATTTCGACCTACAACAGACATTTGCAAACAAGTGTTTTGCGCGATCATGCTGTTATCCATAACAGTCGTCATAAATAACGCAGAACGAAATGGCAGGAAGGTTCCATCTCCGACTACCGAGAGCATGAGTTGGACATCTTGTGAAATATTAACGTTGTTACCGATAATACAATTTTCGATCACAGCCCCGGCATTGATAATTACATTATCTCCGATCGTTGTTGGGCCGTGAATAGTTGCATGTGGATCGATCACACAATTTTTGCCAACCTTAACCAATTCCGAGCATTCAAGCAATTGACGTCCCTCGTAGAGTGCTTTACTGATGACTCTCAGCTTGTAAAGGGTATTTTCATTTAATCGTTTTTCAAAGCGTGCTCCACGCGCGAACAGACCAAACACAACATCAGCCAAGTGCACATGCACCCAAGAATCAATAGCTATCAACGCCCGTAGTGGGACATTAAATACCAAGTCACCTGATTGGTCGGCCATGTATGTGGGTACATGATAGTAACCCATTTCACGCGAATTGAGATTGATAACCAGTGGCTCAGCATCCGCAACTGGGCCATTGGGGTAATACCACAAATCCGCTAAAAAAAGATCACCAGCAGGTGTATAAGATGTCGACAATGGTAAAGCATGTTCGTGAAACGCTGGGTCATCAATAGAGAAGGCCGCTCGCACAGCGCGTTTCCGTTTTCTAGCCCGATTGATAAATTCTGAGATATATTGCTGATCGAAATATAAATTGTCACGGTAAACCAATGTTGGTTCGCGTATCAACGGCAATCGTTTCCCTGGTAACAATTCCCGTTCACTGGTTACATAGGGTGCAAGAACATTACGTTGGTATAACCAAAGTGGATAATTTTGGATTCGTAAGTCTCTTGCACGTTCATTGAACGGTTTAATTATATGAGGATCATTAAGAATAATTTTTAGCATTTAACAGTATTTTCTCACAGCTTGGTGTTGTTTTGATAAGAAAACACCTTACAATTCCGTTGGACTTAGCTTAATGGAATCCGATTAACTACAAAAAGACAGGATGAATCGCCTTGAGCAATACAAGTTTCTTCCACTACATTATAAAACCTTCCCCCACTAACCCAATATAAAGCTTCCTGCAAAACACCTACAGCGAAATGACAAGTGGGTTCAAAACCATGTTGTTCCCAACACCAGGGGCAGCGCTCAATTCGCCAAAGGACATTTTGTTCATTTTCTTCTAAAGAAACTTTTTGGTCAGTCTCTTTGTTGAAAAAAGCTGCCAAGGCGTTCAAGACAGCTATTTGCTTTATATCTGGAGGTTGCAAACGGAATGCTGAATCAGTTAAGCCCATTTCAGTACCATATACTCGAACTAAATGAGAAAAGAAAACTCGTCCGGCACGCAGAGCAAGCCCTCGGCCACCGCGTGGACCGTAATTTTGCTCAAGGGACTTGTGCAACAGACTAATGGTATCAAATGAAACAGACCGTTCGTTGTTATCTTGTGGATAATTATCAATTAGATTTGAAAGCAATGATAGGCCTAGTGTATTATTTAATCCAGTCTTCCCCATAACTTCTTCTAATACAAATAACAAAATACGCCCCAATCTGTTCGGGAAGTAATAGTTAGTAGGTGTATTTATCATTTATCTTCTGGTTCTTGGTCGAGAAATGTTTTGAGCCTATGCATGAAGGGCTCAGGTTGATCTAGCATGATAAAATGCCCGGCCTTCGGAAATCGCTCGGTATTATTTTTCTCCACCCCTGCTGCAAGTGGTTTCCACTGCATGGGATGGACAATATTGTCTTTATCCCCGTACATCCCCAATACTGGCACCTTGATATCGTCAAGCATTGGACGGAGATCAGTACGTCGTAATGAAGCAATACTGAGCAAGAACGATTCTATAGTTGTCCGTGAAAGGTCACGATCCATCATATCCGAGAAACGGGGATCGCGACAGATGAATGGTGAAGCGATTCGCATGCCCAGACGAAAAAGTCCCATCAAATTGAACAACATGAAAGCTATCGGCCTGTACCCAGCCCACTTTAGCGGCAAAGCCAGAGAAGAACCGGCGATGGGCGCTCCGACAACAACCACTTTCGATACACGCTCGGGATATTGGATCGCCACCGATAAACTTACTGTCCCTCCCATACTATGGCCAACAAGAGGGGCGCTGATTATGCCCAATTGGTTCATAAATTGATCTACCAGACTTACAAAGTCTTGTACGGCATAAGTTTCGCGTTTTTTGCCTGATTCACCAAAGCCCCAAAAATCGAGTGCATATGTGCGATAATAACTGCCAAGGTAGGCCATTGTTTCTTGCCATAAGCCCCAAGAACCCAGCCATCCATGAAGCAAGATGACTGGGCGTCCACGTCCATATACTTCATAATGGACAATACCTTGGTCTGTGGTAATTGAAGACACTGAATATAAAAACCGGTCCCCCTACCCCCCGGTCTCCATCTCGGAAAGAATACTATATAACAATTCCAACAGTACTTCTTTTACTGTTTTGCGCTTTGTAGCAATACAGGGTAACAGCTTCACTTGTGGATCCAGCCGCAGTGCATGACGCATGTCATCAACTTCCCAAGCATCCTCTAAATCCTGCTTGTTGGCAGCCACTACATATGGAGTGGGAGCATATGCACGGAAGGTTTCCAGTATGGATCGTGCCTCGCGAAAAGTTTCTGGACGAGTGCTGTCAATCATTACAATAAATCCCAACATGCCCTCAGAAAGAATTTCCCACATGAAATCAAAACGTTTTTGACCTGGCGTTCCAAATAGATACAGAACTAGGTCTTCGTCCACGGTGATGCGGCCGAAGTCCATCGCTACAGTTGTGGCATCCTTGACTGCTTGTTCATCAACACTGGTTATCTTACGCTCTGTTGCGACTACATCAATCTCACTGACAGACTGAATAAACACCGTTTTGCCAGCGCTGAAAGGTCCAGTGACAACCATTTTGACTGTTTGCATAATTACAAATCCTTCCCAAGCGTGATGCTTACAAGGAGCGGATGCGCCCAATAAGTTTATTCACCAGTGACTTCTGTTCATCTTTATCTTGAGTTGGGAACATCTTCGGGTTTGGCGCAACCTTAACTCCCTCTGGGCGGACGATATCAACTAGGCCAGCTTGCAACAGGCCATACACAATGCGGCGAACCTCCAGATCATTCATTTTATTCGCACTTGCAATCTGCTTCATTGTGTTTTTTGGATTGATGTAAGAAACAACCCGCCACTCTTCCACGCTCAAGTTGACATTTTTCAGCGGTCGGTCGGTGAACTTCAGAGCCATATCCAAACTCGGAATTTCATCCTGTAGTTGCTCCCATTCACGCAATTGCCGCGAACCTTCAATAATCAGGTTTTCCAAATCAAGACGAACATTGATCCGATCATCCGGTGGAAGTAAATCGGCTTCAAATCGAAATGTACCTTCAACCCAAGTATAAAGTTTTCGGATGATTTCCGAAAAATAATCTTGCAAATTAATGAGAATATCTTCTTGCGTTACGTACCCCGCATTAATAAGCAATAAGCCCAACTCTTTATCGGTCATCTCGCCATCGCGATCTACAAGTGCACGATACTGATTTACCGATAGTTTATTAGCTCGGTGCAATACTGTCGCCAAGCGGTTGTCTTCCTGGCCAATTCGCGCAAATGCCAGCTTGCCATTGTTAAAGGCAACATGCGCCTGATCAGAAGCCCCATCTACAACCAAAGTACCGGTTTTACCAGCCAGGTTGATCAGATTAAGAAGCTGAGTGATCGTAAAATCGCGTAAATTTCCACGTAGCGCCATAACATGCCTCAAATAAGTCCCCCAAAGGGGGTAAAAAGATTATACATGCTAGAAATCGATGCGTCAAACAGAAGCTGTTGACAATATTGAAAGGGCTTGCACGGCTATGATAGACTTAGTTTGTTTCTGCACATATGGAGAGATATATGCAAAGGATAAAAGTAATAACAAACCTGACGTTAAGCTTTTTGATTGTTATTTTCACACTAATCGCCCCTGAAACAGTATCCGCAACTCCGATAACCTATGTTTTGAATGACCAGCCCATACTCAACTTCCCAGAAAGTATCACCTTTCGCGCAACAATTGAAAGTTCTGCGCCAATCACTTCTGTGGAACTTGAATACGGAACAAAGGAATTGACCTGTGGTACGGTGGTAGCAAAAGCCTTTCCCCAATTTTCACCCGGCACAAACGTCAGCGTCAAATGGACCTGGGAAATGAAACAATCTGGCTCATTACCCCCAGGCGCATCACTGTGGTGGCGCTGGCGTTACATCGATGAAAATGGGTTAGAACGCGTCTCCGATCAAAAGACTATCACCTGGCTTGATTCAAAACACGATTGGCAAATTATCACTTCCGGTCCCATCAACCTGCATTGGTATTCAGGGGACCAAACCTTTGCACAAGAATTGCTCGACGCTGCTGATACTGGTCTGGCTCGTTTGCAAAATGATGCCGGCTTACAACCTGAAAATCCCATTCATTTATACATTTATAGCAACACAGAAGACATGAAAGACGCCATCCTCTACGAACCATCCTGGACGGGGGGGATGGCTTTTTCCAATCATGATGTCGTCATTATCGGTATCTCTCAAAACGATCTTGAGTGGGGTCGAACCACCATCGCCCACGAACTTACCCATGTTTTAGTCGGCCATCTCACTTTTTCCTGTCTGGGTTCTGTACCTACCTGGCTCAACGAAGGCTTGGCCGTCTACAGTGAAGGGAATCTCGACCCAGCTTCTGAGACTCAACTCAATGAAGCCATCAGTAACGACCAATTGTTGACAATTCGCTCACTCAGTGGAGGCTTCTCTGAAGTGCCCAGCAAAGTTAGTCTTTCCTATAGCCAATCATATAGTATTGTCCGATATTTGATCGAATCCTACGGGCAAGACAAAATGAATTCCTTGCTAATTTCACTGCGAGATGGAACAACCATTGATGATGCCTTGACAAAGGTTTATGGATTTGACGTTGAAGGTTTAGAAGACGCCTGGCGAATCGCAATCGGGGCCGCGCCACCAGCTGCTTCCGTACAACCAACTTTACAACCCACCCCGACATTTGTTCCCACTTATGTGCCTTTCGCTGGAGCGCCATTGGTTGTCACCCCCACTCCCTTCAGTATTCCTACATCGTCAACAATTGAAGAGTTTCCCCCACAATCAAACCAATCAAATGGACCACCCCTTTCCCTGACAATGATTCTGGTTGCCGTTTGCTGTGTAGTACTCTTACTCTTCGGGGTACTGGGGCTGGGTATGTATCTTTCGGCTCAAAAACGCAAAGGAGATAACAATGAAACAGGCCCGTAAAATTTTTATTTTTGTAATACTCCTTTCATTAATCATCGCCTTTACGGAAAATGCATCCGCCAGTGAGCCGCTCCAGGGATCGCCGAATCAAGCTCTGGTGCTGTCAGGAGGCGAAAGCACAAATCCGCGCGAATATGACCCAGCTACTACACATGGCTCGGGCGACAAATTGCTTTACAGTGGACTAGTAGCCTTTGACCCTTATTTGAATTTAACTCCCGACATAGCGGAGACCTGGGATGTCAATACGGATGGCACAATCTACACCTTTCATTTGAGAGAAGATGTCAAATTCCATGATGGACGAACCGTTACGGCAAATGATTTCGTCTATTCGTGGGAGCGCGCTCTCAGCCCAGCACTTCGTTCCGACACAGCCTTGACTTATCTGGGAGACATCGTAGGTGCAAGCAAGATGATAACCGGACAGGCCGAACACGTTTCCGGTATACAGGCGCTGGATGACCACACCTTGCAAGTAACGATTGATGCGCCCAAACCCTATTTCCTGCTAAAGTTGACCTACCCGACTGCATTTGTGGTAGACCAGTCTAGCGTAGAATCGGGCCAGGAATGGTTCCGCACACCTAACGGCACAGGTCCGTTTAAACTAACCGAATGGCGGCGTTTCGAACAGATCGTTTACGAGGCTAATCCTGATTTCTATCTGGGAATGCCATCCATTCCTTCCGTGATTGTGCAGTTATACAGCGGCGTTGGCGTCCGCTTATATGAAGTGGGCGAGATCGACATGACCGGCATTGGGTATTATTCCGCTGATCGCTTTCTTGACCCAACCGAGCCACTGCACAGTGATTTGCTGACTGGTGTAAACCTGTGCACAAGTTATGTAGTCTTCGATGTAACGCAGCCACCCTTCGATGATGTCAAAGTGCGACAGGCTTTCACGATGGCTTTTGACCGTCAGAAATATATCGATGTGGTTTTGAATGGCAGGTCTCTGCCCGCCATCGGCGTCTTTCCTCCTGGCCTGCCAGGTTTTAATATTGGGCTGAATGGCCTGCCCTACGATCCCGATCGTGCCCGGCAGCTTTTGGCGGAATCCAAATATAGAGATGACATTCCTCCTATTGTTTACACGGATGCGGGCATTGGCTCGTACGTCGGTGCAGATGTAGCAGCGATTACACAAATGTGGCAGCAGGTGCTAGGTGTGGAAATCACTGTCGAAAATCTGGAACCAAATTTTTACTACGATCGCATTTACGACGGGCAACATGGACAGGTCTTTAATGGTGGCTGGTGCGCGGATTACCCCGATCCGGAGAACTTCGCAGATGTGCTCTTCCATGGTGACTCACTCCAAAACAATGGCGGCTATGCAAATCCTGAGCTAGATGCACTACTCGAAGATGCGCGTGTAGAACAAGACGTGACCAAGCGCATCGAGATGTATCAGCAAGCCGAGCAAATAATCGTGGAGGATGCCCCCGTGTTATTCACTACGCATTCGCTTTCCTATATACTGGTTAAACCATATGTGAAAGGTTACGTTTTTACACCGGTTGATGTGCCAATTGAACGCTATATGTGGTTGGAAGGGAAATAGGTTTGCCCCCACCCGTCCTCCCCCAATTTTCTGCTGGAATTTTAAGGAAATTGGGAGAGATGCCCCGTAGGGACGGTAGGGGCTGGGATTAAGGTCTGGCCTCCACCACAAACTCGACGATCTTAATCTCCCCCGCCAAGCTGGAAAACATAAACGAGAATTGCAAATCTCCCCCAGGAGGGATTCCGTCAGTTGATTCCCAGCGCCGTGCACCAACAACGCGCCCGATATTGTCATAAGCTACTGCTATCACCCATACTGTGCTGGCTGGCGTTGCATCTCCTGGTAAGCGCACTGTCCCGCTGACCTGGGCGCTGCGCCCAGAAGCATCTACCTGGACCAAGGTATTATGTAAGCTGGCGGGAAGATAACGTGCGTCATCAGGTAACAAGCGAATACCTGTCAGCATTTGCACCTGGGGGCGGGCGGAAGCCGGGATTTTTGGAGGAAAGAAAATCATCAACGGCAGAGATTTCCCCGGTGGCAGAATGTTTAATAACGAAAATGCCTGCGCACCAACAAAGTTTTGACCTTTTTCATCAACCAAAGTCACCTGCGCGGAGAGGTTTTCGAATACATCAGCAGAATCGTTATGGACCAAAACAAAGCACCACATGCCTTTGTCGGTTGTGGAGTAGCATTTGATCTGTTTGACGGGAGCAGGCACAGGTGTGGAGGTCAAAGCGCCAGTTGGATTGGCCGGATTACTGGGGATGTTGAGTTTCGTCCCAATAGATATGCTGTTTGGCGAAACATCCGGGTTGGCCAAGGTCAGGGCATCCAATGATACGCCAAATTTCTCGGCGATTTCACTCATCGTATCCCCAACCTGTACCTCGTACACAAACGGAGTAGGTGTTGGCAATGGCGTTTCGAAGGAAATCACTAAGCCTGCCGGTGCTTCAGGGGTGAGGCTGGGTGTCTTCGTAATGTAAGGTTCGGCAGCTCCTGGGGGCAGGGGTGTTTGGTCACTAGTCTGCGATGCACAGGCGGAGAGCAACAAACTGAAAAGCATAAGCGCGCGTTTCATGGCCATGATTATACTTGCGCTAGAAGTCATATTCAGTAACAACCGAGGTCACCTAAATTATAGTTTTCCTTCAGAAAAAGCACTTATTCTTTCTCCTGCCCCGTCCCGGCTCAAGGACGGGGCGGCCGGACGGTATAATTCATTCAACACACTTTAGAGGAGAAATCATGAAATATCGTCATTTAGGCAAGGCAGGCATTCAAGTTAGTGAACTTTCCTTTGGCTCATGGGTCACATTTCATACGCAGGCAGATATTGATGCCGCGATAGAGATGATGGCGGCCGCATATGACGCGGGCGTAAATTTTTTCGACAACGCCGAAGTGTACGCAGGCGGAAAATCAGAAGAAGTAATGGGCGCAGCGCTTAAAAAACTGGGCTGGCGGCGTGGTAGTTATCTGGTTTCAACCAAGTTCTACTGGGGGTTGCACAAAGGTCCCAACGAGCGCAACACGCTCAACCGCAAGTATCTGATCGAGGGCATCAACGCCTCGCTCAAACGCCTGAACATGGACTACGTGGACCTGATCTATTGCCACCGCGCCGATCCGTCCACGCCTATCGAGGAAACCGTGTGGGCCATGCACAACATCATTGAATGGGGCAAGGCGTTATATTGGGGAACATCCGAATGGTCGGCGGATGAAATTGCAGCCGCGATTGAGATTGCCGAGCGCCACCACCTTCACCAGCCGATCGTAGAACAACCGGAGTACAACCTGTTCGAGCGCCATCGCTTCAGTCCCGAATATGGGCGCGTTTACGAGGAATACGGCTATGGTTCTACCACCTGGAGCCCGCTGGCATCAGGATTATTGACCGGCAAATATAAGGGCGGCATCCCCAAAGACAGCCGCGGCGCGCTGGATGGCTACGACTGGCTGAACGATCATCTGACTGACAAAGACAAAATCGCCAAAGTGGCTGCTCTGGAACCGATCGCGAAAGAGATGGGCGCCAGCCTGGCGCAGTTCTCGCTGGCCTGGTGTTTGCAGAATCCCTACGTCAGCACCGTCATCACCGGCGCCAGCCGCGTGGATCAAGTGCACGAAAATATGAAAGCTTTGGAGTTTGTCAACAAGTTCACCCCCGAGGTGATGGAAAAGATTGACGAGCTATTTGGGGATAAGTAGGAATAATCTAGGGTTGGGCGGGATGCCATCCCGCCTTACACTTTGGTAAAAAAGGCCTCATCAATCGAGCCCCAAGGCTCGTCCGGTAGGCGCATATATTTGGCTAACAACGGATGCACCTGTGCGATCTCTTCGTATATGCGCTGTGCCACACGACGGATAGAAAAATGGGCATTGGCTGCCCCCCGTAACTGACAGAAGGCATAGGCTTCGCGCAGGTTAAATGTCGCCAGCACACGGCGGTTGAAGCCGTTGGGGACAACGTATTGCGCAACGTGCGGATTGAATTCGTTCAGTTTCTCCCACACGGACCGCGCTGCGTCCATCGCCGCCTCATACTGTGACTCAAAGCCTGCTTCCGCCAAGAGACGCGGAGTGGCGTACCCCAGCGCGGCGGTTTGCAACTGCGGCGTCTGCGTCATCATGCGGTGACGTTTGAACTCGGCGTAGGCGCCCTGATCCATGATCAGGTCGAAGGTGTATGTGCAGTACTCCAACTCGCGCAGCGGGACGTCGTAACGACCTAATTTACCCAGCAGGGATTCGGCCAGTTTCTCGCGCTGAGATCCATCTCGCTCTTTTTCCAGCGCCTCAGTAAAAGACATATTCCCGAAACGATACAGCACCGCAGCCAGGACTTTATCTTCACCATCTTTGTCATAGTCAACCAGTTCACACCATTTTCCCCCCACTGCTCCCCCCTCTCCCTTCGGGAGAGGGGTTGGGGTGAGGGCTTTGGTAGATTCAACAACATACTCCACCTTTTCCGCATACTTGACCAGCGTGGGCAGCTCGGCCTGCGCCACCTGTTTAACCGTCTCGCCGATCGCGCGCACCTCCGCCAGCGGACTGGAGAGCCATTTCCGGATCGAATTCTCGATCACACGCCCATTGGCCGTCATGCCGACGTTGGCCAGCGAAGCGGCCGGCAAGATGAAGCGACACACGTCCACATAGCGCGAGCGGATGCGGCGGTCATAGGCTAGGTCTTTTTCATTTTCACGGCGTGGGACATTTTTGGCGATTACAGATTTAATCGGCTCCAGGGAGGCCTCGTAGGTCTCGAACAACATCCGGCAGGTGGAGGCGAATTCATCGCGCAGGAGGTGCCCCTCTAATTCATCCGGTGTATAGAAAGAATCCGCGTCCCATTTCTGGTAGCGGGTGGACTTTTCTGTGTAGGAAGCCAATCGGTTGCTCTCGATGGCCTCCATCGCAATACGAGAGGCGTTCTCGATCGCCAGATGCAGCACGGCGTGCTCGGCTACAGAAGCATGTCCGTATCCCAGCACCCACTTCTCGTGGAACTGGGCCGACTTTTCATCGGTTAACTCGGCGGCGATATCACGGAAGGAATCGGGGAAGCGCGAAGTCTTGGCGAAAGCCACCGCGATGGTTTCTGGGGATAAATCTGTTGAGGAAAGCAGGTAGATCTCTCGTTTGGGGGAGGGCATGGGAACTCCTGGAAAGAATTGGACGCATTATAACAAACGGGCGATCAAGGACAGATCGCCCGTTTATTGCCATGATATTATTTTCTCCAAATCACAAAGTCCCAATATCCGGCGGGAAAGCTGAATCAGCGCTGTGTTCAGGCTGCAAGGCTCGCAATTTTCCAAGCGCCTGAAAGGCTAACCAAATGCCCCACAAAAAGTATAGGTGAAAAGCAAACCCGATCCACTCTTGGAAGGCTAACATAAGAATGCCATCCAAAGTATAAAATACCATGCCAGCAACGAAAGCCCAACGCTGTCCTTTGCCAGCAAAGTAACCAAAAATTGCGAATATAGCATCAAAAACTAGGCTAAACATTAATCCCAACCCCAAAACGAGCGGGCTGCCCCCTAACTCTTCAGCCAATCCAGCCGAAAAGCCATCAATAATCAAGGTAACCCCCAGGCCGATTACAAAATAGAAGCTGCCCCCAAATACAGTCACCAATGAGTTGATTGCGGATAGCGCTGCGATCCAGTAAAAGTTATTTGCCCCCGATTTCATGCGACGTTGTAGGTTTGCAAGCGCCAAGGCTTGATTCAGTTCTTGTGATTCTACAGGTTCAGCATTTGGTTGATAGTCCATCGATCAATCCCCTTTCAAGAAGGATTTTCATTACTATAGACGAAAAATCTTTATAAGTCAACGCGTTTCTTGAAGATCAATAATATTGCCTAAATCCACGCCTGTATCTCTAACTTCAGGATATCTCTTGTTTCCCAAATATCCGAAATGATAATTGCCATCGCGAACCCCGAAGGGGAATGGGAATCTCATTGCAGGACAAATTATTTTTTTCAGTATACTTGAGACCGCCACGTCAGCCTACGGCCTCCTCCATTAGACTAGAGAGTGTTGCCAAACAAGGGCTGAACAAGTCTAG
>CAZCPP010000008.1:0-24904 GCA_964500655.1 uncultured Anaerolineaceae bacterium
TTTTTTTTCAAAGGCATCTCCTTGACCGATTCGGCGGCGTAGAATCCGGGTTGAAGAAGCCGGATTGTAGTGTAAGAAATCCGAGATTCAAACTCTCAACAATCTTGTGAAACGTCCTTACGTACATATCAACCTGGCCATGACCGTCGATGGCAAGATCGATACTATCGAGCGGGGTGGCGCAACCATTTCATCCAAGCGGGATAAGGAACGCGTGGATCAGATGCGCGCCGATACTGACGCCGTTATGGTGGGTGGGCGCACATTGTTGGATGAACACCCGAAGCTGACGGTTAAGTCAGCCCAATTGCGCGCTCAACGCGAAGCACGCGGGCTTCCGCCCAATCCCGACAAAGTAGGAATCGTCTCAAACGCAGCCCTCGAACCTGCTTCCGATTTCCTAGTGGTTGGCCCAGCCCGCGTCGTAATAATTACTACCCATAAGACGTCAAAAAAACAGCTTGAATTTCTGCGCGAACGGGGTGTCGAACTCTTCGTGCATAACACTGAACGTGTGGATTTACCCAAAGCCCTGCACACGCTCACAGAGCTCGGCATACAGCGCCTGATGGTCGAAGGTGGCGGTACACTCAATTTCGAATTACTGCGTCTCGGCCTGGTGGACGAATTGACAGTTTATGTCGCGCCGCTGGTGTTCGGGGGCGAATCTGCTCCCACAATGGCAGCCGGCCTGGGCCTGGCCCGAAGCGATGCCATCCCGTTGAAATTGATTGACGCCGAGGCGTGGGATGATGGCGGGGTGCTGTTGAAATATAAAATATTATCAAATGGTGGTTGAGTAGCTTCAAACGAAGTGAGAAGTATATCGCCCGTCCTGGCATTCCGGGCCAGGGAAACCACAGGAAAAACCGCTAGTCTCGATACATCCCACTTACAGCGGGACACTCGACCAGCGGAATAAAGAGGTCAACATGACAACATTTTCACATGAAGTAATCGAAGAACTGATCGATGAAAATTGCTGCCACGAATGTGACGGCGTTGGAGATCATAATGTTTGTGTGCGTATCGAGGCAATTGCCGAATTGCCCTCGCGCTTTGGCAATTTTCACATCGTAGCCTTCTGGAACAATCGCGATGAAAAAGAACACGTCGCCATCATCAAGGGCGAGATTATAGAGGCTGAAAATGTACCTGTGCGCCCGCATTCCGAGTGCCTGACCGGGGACGTGGTCGGTTCGCTGCGCTGCGATTGCCGCGATCAACTTGAGGCCGCGCTCAAAATGATCGGCCAGATGGATAATGGCATAGTCCTGTACCTGCGTCAGGAAGGGCGCGGTATTGGCTTGATCAACAAGATCCGCGCCTACAGCTTACAAGATCAGGGCCTGGATACAGTTGAGGCCAACATTGCCCTGGGTTTCCGCGATGATGAGCGTGATTATGCCGTTGCGGCCCACATGTTGCACTCGCTCAAGGTCAAATCCATCAACCTGATCACCAACAATCCAAATAAGGTCAACCAACTGACGCAGTATGGCGTCAATGTGACCGACCGAATCCCGCACATCATGGAATCTAATCAGCACAACCGTTTCTATCTCGAAACCAAAGCTTCCAAGTCGGGGCATTTCATTGATTTCTCCGGTAAGCCGCATCTGGTCGAACAGACCGACCGCCCGATCGTGGCAGGCATGACCAAAGAACAGATAGAGGCTTTACATGAATAATCGTGTGGTTGTGATCACCGGCGCTACCGGCGGGCTGGGACAGCTTGCCGCGCGCACTTTTGCTGAGCAGGGCGCTTCCCTGGCACTGTTCAGCACCGATCAGGAAAAACTGGACACACTAGCAAAAGAGCTGAACCTACCCAACGACCGCATCCTGACCCACGCCGCGGACCTGTTGAATGCAGACGCGGTTCGGGGCTCAACCGAAGCTGTTAGCGTTAAATTCGGGCGCGTCGATGCCCTGATCCACCTCGTCGGCGGCTGGACGGGCGGCAAAACCTTGAAAGAGACTGTCGTGGACGATTTCGCCTTCATGCTCGATCAGCACGCCTGGACCACTATTCACCTGTTGCGCGCTTTTTCGCCGAAATTAGCCGAAAATGGCTGGGGACGCGTGATCGCGGTTTCTTCGCCTTTTGCAACCAAACCCTCTGCCACGATGGGCGCTTATGCACTTGGTAAAGCCGCGCAAGAGACCTTGGTGTTGACCCTGGCGGACGAATTCGTAGGTACAGGCGTGACTGCAAACGTGATTCAGGTCAAATCTATCGACGTGAAGGGTTCCGGCAAAGGTACCTCTCCTCAAGAGATCGTCTCGGCTATGTTGTACCTATTTTCTGATACAGCGAGTAAGGTTAACGGTGCCAGAATCCCTTTATATGGATAAACTTTAGAGCCAAACAGAGTATGTGATATACTGGCCTTTCAATTTGGAGTATAATACTCTTAATTGAAAGGCTTATTTATTGGTTGCAGGATAATCTGCAAAGGAGGTATTAAATGACAGATACTTTGTCGATCACAAATTCCCAGGCTCAGGACAACGCGGATGTGACAATATTCCACTTGAGCGGCACGTTGGATTCTTCAAGTGAAGAGACATTGTGCGAGCAGGCCAAACAGGCTTTTGATGAAGGTGCCAAATCCTTATTGCTCGACTTGAATAATTTGAATTATATTTCCAGCGCAGGTTTGAGAGCATTGCACAACATCTTTCAAATGTGTACTCCCAAAGAAGAGATCATTCAGGCTCGAAAAAACGATCAACAATATAGATCCCCTTATTTCAAACTAGCTGCAGCTTCTTCAAATGTGTATTCCGTGCTCAACATTGCCGGGTTTCTGCACAATATTCCTTTTTATCCAACAATGGAAGATGCGCTTGAATCCTATTCAACCTAATTTTGGAAGTAATTCAAAAAGCCTGGCGACGAAAGCATAAGGCTTATTTGTTATCTCGAAGAAATCCTTCTTTGTAAGAGAACTCCAACTAAAGTTCACAAAAGACAGCCCGTTGATCTGGGGTCAGCGCATTTTTTACAGTTCCACACTCCACATTGGTCCGTTTTACTGCTGCTTCAAAGGCATATGCGAAGCGGTTTCCCCTTTCAGGCGAATCGAGGTTCATATGCGCATGCGAGTCTTTCGGTAAAAGCGGGATGACAAAGCGTTTCAGGAAGGGAAAAAAATAGAATACTTCTAACGGATAGTACATTTTGCCGGAGTGAAGGTCAGGGCTGATGAGCAGTTCTTCAATTAATGGATCGATCTCAGCGGGTGGTGGGGGGTTGCCATTGAAACGAGCCAGCCACATATCCACGTAATTGCTGTGGGCATAAAAATCCTGGGCAGTGTGGGTCAGGCGTCCAAAAGCGGCCCAGGCCGTGAGCGCATCTTTGTTATCTAAAGTAGCATAGATGAACTCGCGCTGCTTCTCTATGTAAGCATAGCTTTTTTCGAAGGCGTTGTTGTCGAAGTGGTATTCGTCGTGGCCGATCTGGCCTGTCAGCATGTCATCCTGTCTGCTATTGGCAGTGATGATGGCATCCAGCGCGCGCGGGCTGAAGTGCGCGGTCAGGGCTTTGCGTGTGATGGCTTCGTGGTATTGAATGAGCACGATTAAGTTGTGTTATTTCTGTCACTGAGGAGATCGGAGACCGACGTACCCGAAGGGCACTTTGGCAGTCTCACATTGATTAGAAACAAGCGATTACTTGGGCACGGAGATTGACATGGCCCACTTCGTGGGTCTCGCACGCGTGCCCCGTTCGGGCAGGGAGCCCGCCAGGGCGCCGTTCGTCGCGAGCGACGAAGATGCTACGCGAAGACGGTCTATGCACACTGTGCAGGCAATGACACCTGCTATTCCTTCAACCCCTTGAGTTCGTACACTTCAGCGGGTTGCTCGCGGCCTTTAACGGTCAGCGGTTTGAGTTTTTTTACATTGACGTGTTTGGCCACAATGTCACAGGTTTTCTTGTGCAGCAAGATCTGACCAGGTTTGGCCGAAGCCTGTAAACGCTGTGCTAGATTGACTGCGTCCCCGATGGCAGTGTAATTGAACAACTCGCTGGTACCCACGTTCCCGATGATGGCCGAGCCGGTGGTGATGCCAACACGAAAGACCATATGCTGTATAGGGTCTGGGAAATCCTGATGCGCAGCCAGGGCGCGAGACATAATTTCCAATGCAGCACGCACAGCGCGCAAAGCATGGTCTTCCTGTCGGTCAGGGCTGTTCCAGATAGCCAGCACCGCGTCACCCATGAACTTATCCAGAGTTCCTTCTTCTTCGAGAATGGCTTGCGCAGCCAATGACAGATAGTCGTTAAGCACCTTGAAAACGGTTTCCGGTGCATGCCTTTCGCTGTAAGACGTGAATCCGCTCACATCCGCGAACAGGGTCGTGACCACTTGCTTTGTCCCGTCCAACCGCAGATTGCTGGGATCAGCCAGTAGTCGGTCGCGCACTCGTGGCGCAACGACGCGGCCAAAGGTCTGGCGGATGCGTTCCTGCTCAGCTTCTAATTTGCGGCGTTCGGTCAGATCTTCGAAAATCAGCGTGGCTCCTTTTGTGCCTAGTTGCGCATCTCGCAGCGGCGCACAAGACAGACGTAAAACCACATCGCCTCGTTTTGGTACTTCACGCATAAGTTCTGCACTGAGTATCACCGCCCCATCATCAAGCGTGCTGGCGGTCACGTCGTCTAGGTCATCTCCAAGGCCGGGTAAAGCCTTCGAGAGCCGGCGTCCCATCACCTGCCAGGCCTCCAACCCAAGAATTTGCTCGGCGGCACGGTTGAATAACGTGATCTTGCGCTCCAGATCTGTGGTGATGACACCAGTGGAGATCGAAGCGAAAATGTCGCTCATCAGGTTCTTCATTTCCATTGTTTGGTCCAATGTGCGACGTAGATTGGCAAATAGACGCGCGTTCTCCAATGCCAAGGTGGATTGGGCCGCTACGGCTGCCAGAAAATCCATGTCATCGCCGGTGTATAGATCCCCTGAGCGGCGTGGACCTAGCATCAAAAAACCGATCAATTGATCTTCATAGTGCAGTGGCACAAAAGTGTAACCCTTCAACCATCGATATGTGCCTGATTTGTCCCGCAATGCTATCGGCAGCTCACCAAAAGGTGGAAACCAGATGGGGGTTTCTGATTTTCGTAGGGTATGTATCAACGGATCGTCCACCTGATAGGGCGGAGCGCTGTCTTCTTGCGATGAATGTGGGAAGAATTCACCCGATTCATCATTAAAAAGATAAACCACAAATTTTTCTGGGGCCAATGCTTGCTGTAATTGGTCTTCCATGGTGCGCAGAGTTTGGCTCAAGTCGGGAGTAATGACCAGTTCGCGCGAGAGGCTGGTCAGCGCCCGGCGGTAGTCTGCGGGCGAGCGGTAGAACAGGCGATCGATCAGGCGTTGAATAAAATTCCGCACTGGTAGCAGGCCAATCGAAAGCAAGATCAGGTACCCGGCGATGACCAGTGGGTCTGTAGCTTTGATCACATCTTGGAGCAAAATCGAAAACAATCCAATTAGCATATAGAAAACGCCAAATGCAGTTGCTAGCGTCAGGATGTATGCCAGCAGGCGACTGAGGATGCGGTCCACATCCAGCAAACGGAAACGTAAGATCGCGTATGTGATTGTCAACGGCATGATGATCATCGGGGGGAAGATTGCCCAAGCGTGGAATTCGATTCCTCGACCGATGGTCAATGAACCAAGGTAGATCACGATTGGCATGAGTGCCAATAGCACACCAAAAACGATCACACGGCTTTGTTGCCTCACCAATGCCGATTGGCTGCGCAGCATGCGCCAGCTTAGCATGCTGACCAAGGTGGCAAAGCCCCATATGATACAAAAATAGCCCACCTGCCAGGAGGTAATGTAAAAATATGGCGATAGCGGACTGACCAAGGCATATAACATGAAGGGTGCTAGTAGCCCAAGCAGACTCCAGAACCAATTCATGATTCGGGGCCAACGCCTGACGACAAAGCTGGGTTGTGGAAATACCAAAGCCAGATGTACCAATCCGCCCGCTGTGAGTGGTAACGCCAACGACCATACCCAGACCCCATTACGCGTAGTGCCCAAGTCCAAAAAACCGGCGGTCAATATACACACGCCGGAGACGAACACCACCAGTACGCGCGTCTCCCACAGGTCGCCACGCAGGCTATAGGCCCATAATCCAATCCCAAGAAATGCCAATCCCACAATATAGGGAACGATAAATAACGAAAGGATGTCTGCAAAAGGAACTTGAACTGGTGTGATTTCAAGCGTGAATTCTTTTCCAGCAGGATCTATAAACGATGCTTGTATCGGTTCGTATCCATTTAGGGTAAGGATTTTCTCAACCTGATCTGCGCTTGAAACCGTTTGTCCCCCTAGTATAACTAGGCGATCTTTGAACTCCACTCCCTGTTCGTGTGCAGGCCAACCATTTCCTTGGACGGCATTTACTACGTTGTTTGGCTCCAGTTGCAATCCCAGAAATGGCGCGCGATACCAGCGGATTGCCCAGAAAGGAGTCAATACTAGCATCGCAATAGCAGTTATTACCGCCACTAGTGTGGGGAACTGGGTCAACCATTTATTTCGGGATGGTTTTACTTCCAAAAAACCTCCAAGTAGCCGACAGGGGACAATTTGATTATAAGCGAAAATTCCAGTTGGGCGAAATGGCGTTTATAATGCCTCCATGCCTCTATACACACGTAAAGGAGACGACGGCACCACTGGCTTACTCGGTGAAGACCGCGTTTCCAAAGACCACCCACGAATCGAAGCCCTAGGCGCATTGGATGAAGCCTCTGCTGCTCTCGGTCTTGCACGCGCCTCATGCCAGGCGCATCAGACGCCCCCAATCCTGCGAGAAATTCAGCGCGATATTTACAAGCTGATGGCAGAAGTCGCTGCCACACCTGAAAACGCGGACAAATTTAAAGGTATCGACGCTGCCCGCGTAACCTGGCTTGAAGAACAAGCGGAAATCATTGACAACATGGTTATCATGCCCAAAGAGTTCATCCTGCCAGGCGATACAACCAGTGGTGCAGCCCTTTCACTGGCACGTGCAGTTGTCCGCCGTGCTGAACGACGCGTCACCGAGTTGTTTACGAAGAAGGAACTGGAAAACATTGAGCTTCTGCGTTACCTTAACCGTTTATCCTCATTGTGCTTTGTACTCGAACTTCTGGAAAACCAATTAGCGGGGCGATCTACCTCGCTTGCCAAAGAGTGAAAAAGATGCTGGAAAAAGATACGCTTAAAATATTAGAGAAGGCACTCGTCAAGCTTGAAAGCGGATTTGATGAGTTACCTGCCATCGAGCAAAATTACGATTTGAAAGGTATAGAAGATGTGATGATGCAAGTTGCGGAGAGCATGCAAAATAATTATCCGTACTTTCATCCATACTATGCCGGTCAGATGCTGAAACCTCCGCATCCCATTGCGCGTGTAGCTTACATGCTCTCGCTTTGGATCAACCCAAACAATCATGCACTTGACGGTGGGCTTGCCAGTTCTAATTTCGAGAAAGAAGCCGTAGCTGAAATTGCAAAGATGTTTGGCTGGGATACTTTCCTTGGTCACCTCACCAGTGGGGGCACGATGGCGAACATGGAAGCACTATGGATAGCAGGTCAATTAAACTCTGGAAAGAAAATAGTCGCCTCGGAGCAAGCACACTACACTCATAACCGCATATCTGATGTGCTGGGTTTGGAGTTCCAATCGATACCCTGCGATGATAAAGCAAGAATGGATGTTAAGGCCTTACGAAAAATGTTGGATGCTGGAAAGGTTGGAACCGTCGTTGCCACGATTGGTACTACTGGGACAGGGTCTGTCGATCCGTTATTGAAAATCCTTGAACTGAGGGAAGAATACGGCTTTCGATTACATGCTGACGCAGCCTATGGTGGTTACTTTGGCCTGGCTGACAATTTAGAATCGCATGCCAGAAAAGTTTATGATCACCTTGTCGAAGTCGATTCGATTGTCGTTGACCCCCACAAACACGGCCTGCAGCCATACGGTTGCGGTTGCGTACTCTATCGTGATCCCAGTGTGGGCAGGTATTACAAGCACGAGTCCCCTTACACTTATTTCACCTCGTCGGAACTACACTTGGGCGAAATCAGCCTGGAATGTTCCAGGGCGGGCGCATCTGCAGTTGCGCTGTGGGCAACTCAAAAGTTGTTGCCGATGGAAAAAGACGGGCAGTTTGCCGTTGATCTGGCAAAGGGGCATAAGGCCGCGTTGGCACTGTACGAGAAAGTTGATTCCGATGAGCGCTTCAGGACGATTTTCCCGCCAGAGTTGGATATAGTGGTGTGGGCGCCCGATGGGGGCAGCGCCAGCCAAATCTCAGAACGGTCGCAGCAGATTTTCAAGGCGGCGGCAAAAGAAAACCTACATTTGGCAACCTTTAAATATCCATCCTCCTTATTGCAGGAAAAATGGACTGATGTCGATCTGGATCAGGAATATGTGACCTGTTTGCGCTCGTGCCTGATGAAGCCGGAACATATCGATTGGGTCGAGCGGATTTGGGAGATACTTAGCACAGCCACAAAAGATTGATTTCCCGCACAAGATGAATTTAGTTATGCATCAAGAGAAAATCAGAAAAGATACAAAAACCGGGGAATTGTTTCAAATTCTTATAAATAAGAAAATCTGCAGGCAAATCAGAGAAATTGATTTTTTCCTGATAGCTTAAGACAGTTCGTGAAAGTTCCTCAGATTGATACTGGACAAGACCAAACCCGGTTCAGTATCACAATCAATTAAAATGGAGGATTTCATGAACGGAATATTTTCTATCATGCCCGATTTCCTGCGTGATCCGGATGCTTTCTTTCAGAGCATCCAGAAAGAAGATGGAGTCAAAACGAAGGCAGTTAAACTGGCTATCATCTCTATTCTGTGTTTAACAGCTTACGGTTTTACGGTGGGCTTGGCAAAGAGTCCTGTGCAGGCGTTATCTTCTGCAGTCAAGATGCCGATCTTGTTTCTGCTAACAATGGTTTTCTGCCTCCCGTCGTTATACTTCTTCTCCCTGACCTTGTTACGAACACCATTGAGAATGATTCAGGTGCAGACAGTGGTATTGGCTGGCGTGTCTGTGACTTCTTTTCTGTTGTTGGGATTAGCGCCCATTTCCCTGTTTTTTGTCATTACTTCCAGTAACTATCCATTCTTCCAATTGATGGCTGTTGCATTTGTAGGAGTGAGTGCCTTGATTGGAGTGTATTTCCTATGGCGTGGTGTGACGCTTGTTGAAGTAAACATTGAAGATTCTAAGAACAAGCTCAGTAAACGAATTTTAATGCTTTGGTTTGTTCTGTATGCGTTTGTGGGGACGCAAATGACGTGGCGACTTAGTCCCTTTATTGGCCGCCCAGAAGACCCCTTCCATCTGCTAAAACCCTCGCGGGATAATTTCTATGTTGATGTAATCCATGCTGTTGAGGGTGCATTGAATTTATCCTCATCAGCAACCTCGTGGATCACTCCAATATTAATAGGCGGAATGTGTTTGCTTTCTGCAGGAGGGTTAATCTTTTTCGGCGGATTGTTCTTTGGAAAGAGCCCTAAACGGCAGGAAGATAAGGCCCATTTAGCTGGGTAATCAGACGAATAATACAGACATCCGAAGTTTATTGTTTTTCGGATGTCTGTATTAAAAAGGCAATTACCTCCAGAAACGGAATAAACCCAACCCCAGGCCAGCCAGTTCGAGCGGGATGCCTAAAATTTGGCTGATGAAAAAGATCAGCCCCCAGAATAAGTCTGCGACCAAAGGGACAAACCAAAGTATCAGAAATACGATCCAGATAAACATGCCGCGCGTTTGCTCGAATTTCATGCGTGTGGCTTCGCTCAGGTGCGGCTCCACTGCGTTGTAGCCGTCAAAGGGCGGCACAGGGATGAGATTGAGCACCACGGCTGTCACCTGTAACAATGCCAGGAATGCCAATCCGGGCCAGATCCCAGTTGTGTCAACAGGAGCAAAGCGTAGGATCAGACCCAAGATAATGGCCAGCAGCAGGTTGGAGGTCGGTCCCGCCAGCGATACCGCGGTACGCCAGTTTCTGCCCCGCAGACGCCAGGTCTCAATGTAAACTGCACCGCCGGGTAAGCCGATTCCACCCATTACCAAGAAGAGCAGTGGAAAAAGCAATGAGTAAACCGGGTGTGTGTACTTGAGCGGATTGAAAGTCAGGTAGCCCTTTTCGCGCACGGTCCAATCGCCGCCCAGATAGGCCACCAACGCGTGCGAGAATTCATGCAGACAGAGTGAAAACACCCAGCCAATCAGAACAACGGCAAAAGTCATGCTTCATATCCCTTCGGGTGGTTTTTGTGCCATTCCCAGGCGCTGGATAGGATGTCTTTCAAATCAGGGTGTTGCGGCTCCCAGCCTAACTCAGCCCGGATTTTTTCGGACGAGGCCACCAGACGAGCTGGGTCACCAGGCCTGCGAGGTGATTCCACAGCCGGGATAGGGTGCCCGGTCACTTCACGAGCTGTCTCGATCACTTCACGCACCGAATACCCGTTCCCGTTGCCGATGTTGTAAACCAGCCGATCTCGTTCCCCGAGGGCATCCAACGCCAGCAGGTGCGCTGATACCAGGTCCTCGATATGGATGTAATCGCGGATGCCGGTGCCATCTCGTGTGGGGTAATCTGTGCCAAAAATACCTATATTCTCCCGCTGGCCGAGCGGCACACGTAACACCAATGGGATCAGGTGTGATTCAGGCTGATGCGCCTCGCCGCGCCCCGGCAACGCGCCGCAAGCGTTGAAGTATCGCAACGCAGCATAGTGCAATTCATGAACTTCACGGTACCATTCCAATGCCTGTTCTATAACCAGCTTGGTGTGCCCGTAAACATTTGTTGGGCCGAGAGGGGATTCTTCCGTCAGCGGCTCGTCGCTGGACTGATACACCGCTGCGGTAGACGATAATACAAAACGTTTAACGCTTGCCTCCACAGCCGTTTCGATCAGATGTAAAGAATTCACCAGATTGTTCTGATAGAAACGACCAGGGTCTTTCATGCTTTCACCGGCTTCGATGAAGGCTGCAAAGTGCATCACCGCGTCGAACTCGTTGTCCGTCAGTGCTTCTGCCAGCGCGTGGCTGTCATCCAAAGATGCGTGGATGAAAGTAGCCTTATTCGGCACGGCCTTTCTGTACCCGGTGACGAGTGAATCGTAGACGGTGACTGTATGTCCAGCTTTCAGCAAAGCTTCTGCGGTGGCGGAACCAATGTACCCCGCTCCACCGGTAACAAATATGTTCATAGAACCTCCGTAAGGGCAATACCCGTATGACCCTTACAATACTTACAATTTTGGTTTTTGTTTATGCCAATCTGTTGTTTGTTGATATGCATGCGTTACACTCAACAGCGCATCCTCACGAAAAAGTGGCGCCAACAACTGCATCCCGACCGGCAAACCTTTGCCATCAAATCCCACGGGGAACGAAATACCTGGAATCCCTGCCAGGCTAGCAGGCAATGTGAAGACATCTTCTAAATACATTGCCAGCGGGTCGCCTTTGTGTGCACCGATCTCAAAAGCTGTTGTTGGCGTAGCCGGGCAGGCGATCAGATCCACTTGCTCAAAAGCTGTATCAAAATCACCTTTAATGAGTGTACGAACCTTTTGTGCCTGTCCATAATATGCATCGTAATATCCTGCTGAAAGTGCATAGGTTCCCAACATGATGCGTCGAGTAACTTCAGGACCAAGTTTCTGTCCACGGGTCTTGAAGAACACATCCCAGAGAGAATCCACGTCAGCGCGCGGGCCGTATCGCACGCCGTCAAAACGTGCTAAGTTGGCAGATGCTTCTGCTGGAGCTAAAATATAATAGACCGGTAATGCGTATTCTGTATGCGGAAGGCTAATTTCTTGAACTTCGGCTCCGAGGGATTCCAATTGCACGATAGCGTCCCGGGTCTTTTCCTGAACTTCAAATTGCATGCCCTCAATGAAATATTCCTGCGGGAAACCGATTTTTAGGTCATGCAAATCATTTTTATCAAAGTCTACAGGAGTTATTTCCATCTCTACTGAAGTTGCATCTAATGGATCGACCCCAGCCATAATCTCAAAAACAATTGCTACATCCTCGGCTGTACGCCCAAATGTGCCGATACAATCCAATGACGAACCAAAGGCGATCAACCCATAACGCGAGATGCGTCCGTAGGTCGGCTTCAGACCTGTCACGCCGCAGAACGAGGCTGGTTGACGTACAGAGCCACCTGTATCAGTCCCCAGTGCCGTCGGGACTAGCCGCGCTGCAACTGCTGCTGCCGATCCGCCTGAGGAGCCGCCTGGCACGCGGGATGTATCCCAAGGATTGTATGTCATGCCATAGGCTGAATTTTCGGTCGAAGAGCCCATAGCAAATTCATCTGTATTGGTCTTGCCAATCAAGATAGCCCCTGCTTGTTGTAATTTTGTAACAGCTGTGGCGGTATAAGGTGGTATAAAGCCTTCGATGACTTTTGAGCCAGCTGTAGCGGGCATACCTTCAACAGTTAAAACATCTTTGATTGCAATAGGTATCCCCTGCAGAAGTGGAGCATCTTGCACACCCACGCTATCTGCTTTATCGGCTTGCTTCAACGAGGATTCTGTAGCTAGGTGCAAGAATGCATGCAGATTTGGATCAAACTTTTCTATCTGTTCCAAGGCAGAACTTACTAACTCACGGCTAGAAAACTGACCATCGCGCAGGCCAATTTGCATTTCTTTCAAGCTAAGGTCGGTCAATGATGACATTATGAATTATTCAAAAACAGGGGGGATTTGAAATGACCCATCATTTTGACTTGGCGCATTTTTCAGCAATTCATCTTTAGACAAACCGCGATGTGGCTCATCCGTGCGCAGTGACATTTCCCTCTGCGATATGTTAGTAGTTGGGGAAACATTCTTTGTATCCAATTCCTGTAGCTTGGCAACGTGATCGAGGATGGCTTCAAGCTGCTCTCGGTAACGCGCCTTTTGCTCATTGGACAATTCCAGACGGGCCAGTTTAGCAATGTGTTCAACTTCTTGCAGGGTTAGCGGCATGGGCAAAATTATACCTTTTATTGATCTGCGGCTTGTGTAGCCCAAACGGAGGTATACCAACGAAGATATTCTTCGACGTGTGTCTGCCAGTAAAGCTCATCATGTGCACCGGGATAAAGATGCCATTCATGGGGTAAACCGAGCTGTATTAATATGCTTTCAAATTGGGAATTAAAACCTAACTCCGAATCGCTCTCACCGGTATCCATAAAAATATTGGGCCAGGATTCAGGAGGGATCATTTTAAGCCAGTCTCCTAAAAATGGACGGTCGTCGGCAAAAGCAGCCAGGGAATGGAATCCCAGCGTATCGAAAAGATCCCAACGTTGTAGCCCCAATCGTAAAGCCCAACCAGCTCCGCGCGACATACCACCAAGGGCGCGGTAATCCCTGTCAGCAAAGGTGTGATAATTATTATCGATGTAGGGAATTAGGTGATCTACCAGACGTTGACCGAAACCAGGCCCGGCCTCAACATTCCAGTAGCGATCATCGGGGAATACGATGATGAATGGAGCCACGTCATCATTCAGGATCAACCTGTCTGCTGTTGCTACGGCACCCAGACGTACCCATTGATCATCAGTGTAAGTTTGCCCGTGAAGCAGGTACAAAACCGGATAGCTAATATCAGTTATCTGATCATAGCATGGCGGCAGATAAATCAAAAATTCCTGCGGTGGTACGGTGCTTTGGTCCACGCCTTGGTCAACACGGCCGGGCTGGGTCAGGCAATCAAGAGGTGTGATCGTTGGTGTATGTGTTGGTAGGAGTGGCACAGGCGTCTCAGTGGCAGTCGGGGGAATCGCTGTTGGAGTGGGGGACGGTTCGTTTAACTGTGTGCAAGCCCAAAGTCCGGTGAGAAGCGGGGTAAGAAGAAGGGTTCGGTTTAGTCGTTTCATCATGTCCAATCTGCTTGACGGATTTTCAACCTTGGCATTATACTCGTGTCGCTCGGGGCGTAGCGCAGTTCGGTCAGCGCACCGCGTTTGGGACGCGGGGGTCGGCGGTTCAAATCCGCCCGCCCCGACCAGTAAACCGCTGATTCAGTTATGGTCAGCGGTTTCCCCTATATAGGGGATTTCACCATCCGCCCGCCCCGACCCAGAATACACTGAACAAATAGAATCGGCCGTTTGTCCTGTGTTAAAATAAGTATGGAGGTTCAATGGCACAGAAATATGATGGCGTAATAGAAGCAGTTCGTTACAATCGCAACGGAAAAATCGCCTTGGTGCGCGCCTATGAGTTACGCGGTGTCTCCTACTCGGATCGTGTTTTACTCGATCGTGAAACTCTGTTAGAGCGACTAAAAGCGGGCAAGAAATTCACAACCGGCCGGCGTAAAGAGCGTTGGGCTAGCACCTTTGAGTTTGGTAAAGTAATAACAGCCACCAGTAAAGATGGCAAGGATTTTCTGACAACCCGCGACAGCATCTCAAACCGAGATGAAATCGAGGATACCCCGGCATTTTAGTACGCACCTCATACCAATTCTGAAACCCGTTCCTGATGAAATTAATTGATCAGACACCCCTTCAAAATGAAAATGGTGAAATAGGGATCATTGAGCGCGTGCAAGGCACCCTAAAACATGGTTTCAGTTGGTATCCTGAAATGCAAGCACAGAAATCAGTGCTTGCACTTCTCAGACCAAAGCTGGGGAAAGGTTTTACAGTTATTCGCAACCACACATTGGGAGCCAGCGGGATCGTTATTCCGTTGGCACTGTTGGGCCCAGCTGGTATTTTTGCAGCCTATGCTACACACTTGCATGGTACATATCAGGCAAAGGGTGAAGAATGGGGGCAGGTTTTCGGAACAAGTTTTAAACCGGCATCCTTCAACTTACTTACTCGCACGCAACTCTTGGCGAGGGCTTTGCAAGCTTATATTGAACGTCAAGGTATAAAGTTGCCAAAACCAGTAGAACCCGTGATCCTTGCAGCCAATCCAGGTTTGCACGTTGAAGCCTTGCAACCGATCGTGCGGGTCATCATGGTAGATGCCTTGGCGCGATGGGCAGCCTCACTTGTGAGCGCTGCACCTGTTTTTACGGCTGAGACCGCCTATGAATTGGCAGACCGCGTTATCAATCCCCGCTCACCGAAGAAAGATGGGCAACAGGTTGCTTTTCAATCTCCAGTGAAACCTGAAGAGCCCGAACAATCCTATGCTAGTGCTGATTTTCCTGCTACCGATGAAGCCCAACCTTTCAACTCAGAAAACCTTGAATTTGCTTATGAAGGAATTGAAGGTGAAGAAATTATCCCGGATCCGGCAGAATCCAGCCCGGCATTTCCGGTTCCTGCTCAAAGTGGTTCAAAAAAACGTTACCTGGGTATGACCGTTGCGCAACTCGCTTTGTTGAGTGGAATGTTCGTGGTTGAGATTTGTGTATTAATTGGCTTTGCATTCTTCATCTTTCAAACCCCTTAATCTCCATTGACGTCTCCATTTCTATCCATCATTATTCCGGCTTACAATGAGGAACGCCGTTTGCCCAGCACGTTGGAGCAGATATCTGAATTCCTACAAAAGCAGAGCTACACAGCTGAAGTGCTGATTATTGAGAATGGTAGCACAGATCGAACTTTAAAAGTAGCTCAAAATTTTACTGAAAAATATAAAAACTTGTCTGTTTTCAAAGAAGAACAGCGGGGTAAGGGGAACGCTGTCAGACGTGGAATGCTGGAAGCACAGGGAGAATATCGGTTCTTTTGCGATGCAGATCTTTCCATGCCCATAGATGAGGTAAATGAATTTTTACCACCCACTTTGATAGAAACCGATATTGCAATTGCCTCGCGAGAAATTCCTGGGGCAGTACGAATTGACGAGCCGCAGTATCGTCACTTGACCGGACGCGTTTTTAATACTTTGATTCGCTTGTTGGTTTTACCGAGCTTACAGGACACGCAATGTGGATTTAAATGCTTCCGCTCCGAAGTTGCGGAAGAAATCTTTCACTTACAGACACTCAATGGTTGGTCGTTTGATGTAGAGATTTTGTATATTGCTCGGCGGAAAGGCTATCAAATTCGAGAAGTGCCTATCCATTGGCGTTTCAATGCCGACACAAAAATTAGTGTTTTGCAGGATTCATGGCAAATGTTCCAAGATTTGCTCACCATTCGCCGTAATGCGCGCCGCGGCCTATATGATCCCAAAAGCTGACTCACCAAATTTAATATTTGAACAAAACCTGTGGCAAAATGGATTAACTTATGTTGCTGGATTTGACGAGGCCGGGCGCGGCGCGCTGGCCGGACCGGTGGCCGTGGGCGCGGTTATCCTGCCAGCAAACGAGCCGCATCTCTCCCGAATTTTGACCGGCGTGCGCGATTCCAAGCAAATGACGCCCCGTCAGCGCGACTTATGTGTCCCTATTATTAGAGAATTATCCCTGTCGTGGAGTGTGGCTTATGCCACCGCCGAAGAGATCGATGAGTTGGGCATCGTCGCTTCGACGCGTTTGGCTGCAGCACGCGCATTGGCGGACTTATCAATATCGTCTGATTATTTGCTAACTGACTTTCGCCTTGAGCTTCCGGAATTTGATATACCGCAAACTTCGCTTGTCAAAGGGGATTCACGCTCGTTGAGTATTGCATCGGCATCTATTCTGGCAAAAACAAGCCGTGATGCATTGATGGGTGACTTAGATGTACAATATCCTGGTTATGGTCTGGGGCAAAACAAAGGATACGGCACACAGGCCCATCGGTCTGCAATGAAGCGATTGGGATATACTCCCATCCACAGGAAATCATATTCATTGACATAATAATCGAGGTGACTGGCTTTTAATTCGGCGATCGCTCGACGTATTATCTTTGGGAAATTAACCTGCTCGCCGTTCGTTTCTTCGTAGGAAGAACTTGGTGAACTCTTCTGAAATTGCAGGGATGAGCGCAAGTCCTATCACCACCAGCCATTCGTTCAGGGTCAACCAGTTGGTGTTGAAAATTGGTTGCAAGAAGGGGACAACGCAAACGAGAATCAGCAAACTGACTGATAAACTGACGGCATACTGCATATATTTGTTCGAGAAGACACCAATTTGGAACAGCGACGCGCGCTCGGAACGGACAGTGTATGCGCGGAACAACTCGCATAGCGAGAGCGTGACGAAAGCCATCGTTTCTGCGGTCAGTACGTCAACACCACGCCAATCGTGCTTGATCAAGCCGACAATAGGATTAATTCCTGATGGGAGAGCTTGATCAATGTGCCAATACAAACCCAAACCAAAGGCACTGAGTACAGCGGTTGTCTGCGTGATGGTTTGGACAACAATGCCCAACCCCATCGTTCGGTTGACGATTGGCTCAGTTTTGGCTCGCGGTTTTTGATCCATGATATCAGGATCGCCCTTTTCCATCGCTAACGCTAGCGCGGGTGCGCCATCGGTCACCAGGTTAAGCCATAACAATTGTATGGCTGTTAATGGGGCGGGCAGACCTGCCAGAGTAGCCAAGAAGATGATCATGATCTCAGCCACGTTTGAAGACAGCAGGAAGAATACAAACTTTCTAATGTTGCTGTAGATGATTCGCCCCTGCTCAACAGCGTCAACAATGCTGGAGTAGTTATCATCAGTGAGAACCATATCGGCTGTTTCTTTGGCAACATCCGTGCCAGTGATGCCCATTGCCACCCCGATATCCGCACGCTTTATGGCTGGAGCATCGTTGACGCCATCGCCGGTCATGGCCACCACTTCATCATGCGCCTGCAGGGCGTCTACGATGCGCATCTTGTGCTCAGGCGAGACGCGCGCAAAAACATTCACACGCTGGATTTCGTCCCTGAGTTCGGCATCCGACATGCGGCTCAACTCAGTACCGGTGATGACCAGTTTATCGTCTTTATCAACCAGGCCAATCGATTCGGCAATTGCGCGCGCGGTCTGAGCGTAATCACCGGTGATCATCAGGGTCCGGATACCGGCATTTCTGGAGGTTTCAAGCGACTCACCAACTTCCACACGCGGGGGGTCGATCATGCCGATCAGACCTGCAAAGGTCAAATCATTTTCAATTTCTTCCGGTGTAATTTCTTTTGGCAATCGCTTTATGACCTTATATGCGACAGCGATGACGCGTAAAGCATTCTTTGCCATGTTGTCGTTAGCATCAAGGATGCGTTCGCGTGCAACCTCATCTAATGGCACTTCAATGTCGTTATATTTCTGATATTTTTTACATAAGTCCAGTACTACATCTGGTGCACCTTTGACAGCTACAACGTACCAGTCTTTGTGTGAATCGTCTTCTTTAAATGGAGAAAAATCGGCTGTATGAGGATCCAGAACACGGTGGATGGTGGTCATCCGCTTGCGGACCGAATCGAAAGGGATTTCCTGAACGCGTGGATAGGCGTCACTAAGGCCCTGATAATCTTTATCCGCTTTTGCAGCGGCAACAATAATCGATCCTTCGGTTGGATCACCGATCATTTTATAGTTGTTGTTTTCGCCAGGTTCGAGGGTTGCATCATTATTCAACGCCCCTACCCACAGGGCTGTCATTGCAGCCGGGTAGTCATAAAGATCAACTGGTTTGTCACCGACAAGAAATTCTCCCTTTGAAGAATATCCAGAACCAGTAACAAAGATATCTTTTGTGTGAATCGATATATGGGTAACGGTCATTTCGTTTTGGGTTAAAGTGCCGGTTTTATCGGAACAAATTATGGTGGCAGAACCCAATGTTTCAACAGAAGACAACTTGCGGATAAGCGCGTGGCGTCGAACCATTTCGCGCATCCCCAACGCTAGGCTGATGGTCACAACTGCTGGCAACCCCTCCGGTACAGCGGCGATTGCTAGGCTGATGGCGATAATAAACACTTCTGTGACTTCAGCGGCATATTCTTTGAAGTAGTCCAATGGCCCTGTAAATAAATTCCTGATATCTGTGTAATTGATCAAGGCGACAATGAAGACCACAGTTACTAGGATAAGCGACGCGATGCTCAATGATTTCCCGAGTTGGTCAAGTCGCCGCTGCAAGGGGGTCTCTTCCGTTTCGACACCCTGGAGCATGGTCGCGATCAAGCCCAATTGTGTGCTCATTCCTGTGCCTATTACAACACCTTTGCCACGCCCATAACTAATCAGTGTGCCCATGAAGCCAGAATTTTTTCTGTCACCAAGAGATGCATCTTGATCGACAATCACATCGTTGACCTTCTGCACGGGTACAGATTCGCCTGTAAGGGCGGCTTCCTCAACCTTCAGATTCATCGTTTCGAGCAGACGCACATCTGCTGGGACGTAATTTCCAGCCTCGAGATAAACGATATCACCGGGAACCAGGTCATATGCAGGAAGTGCCTGTCTGCGGTCATCACGCATAACTTGTGCATCGGGTGCAGCCAGGCGTTTGAGCGCAGACAACGCTTCCTCAGCGCGTCGCTCCTGAATAATACCTAATACAGAGTTGAGTACCACAATGGCCATAATAGCTGCAGCTTCAATGTAATCGCCTAGCAAAGCCGAGATGATAGACGCAACAATCAGTAAGATGACAACGAAATTGTTCAATTGCTCCCACAACATATGCCAAAAAGTGGGACGTGGAGCTTCTTTTAGTTGGTTTTGCCCGTAATGGGAAAGGCGTTTTGCCGCCTCTTCAGAAGTCAATCCCCGCTCTTGCACATCCAATCGATCAAGCACTTCCTCAGGCGACAGAGCATGCCAGGCTTCATTCTTTGTATCTAACATATCCAAACCTCGTTTCGTCAAAGATGTGAGCGGCGGTCTGTAAGAAAAAAAACCACCACGCCATTCGTGGTGGTCTCGCCATCGCATGAGTGCGCATGAACTGCCGAGAGCATTCTGCTCTGTCCTGACGACAGCCCATCTTGCGGGGAAGCAAGCGGCTACTCCCCATCCAGCGCCAGTGTACACGAATGTAGAAAACACTGTCAAGTGAAATAAGCTTAGAGTTTTGATAATTTTACTAATCTTTTAAAATTACTTCTCCGGTGTGATGCTCGTGCCTGGGGCGATTTCGGTGTTCTTGGGGATGACGACGATGCCATCGCGTACGAACCAGGTCTCCCGGTCCAAATCTCTGTCGCACGGGAATGGTTTAATCACCACGCCCTCGCTCAGGCGCACATTTTTATCCAGGATGGCGCCTTCCACATGGCAGTTCGGCCCGATCCCAATCGGAATATCATGTGGTATGGTCTCAGAATCGTAGTAATCTGCGCCCATCAGAATACTGTCTTTGATACGCGCCCCGACAGCAACCTGGCTGCGCACGCCCAGGATCGAGTGCTTGATCTCAGCTTTGCGAATGCGGCAACCCTCAGCCAGCAGCACATCCTCCAGGTTGCTGTCTTCCACAACCGAACCGGGCAGGAAGCGCGCATGGGTGTAAATTGGAGCACTAGGATCGTAGAAGTTGAACGGGGGAGAAGAGGCTGTTAATTTTAAGTTGGTCTCATAAAATGAGCGGATGGTTCCAACGTCTTCCCAATAATCATCGAAATCAAAACCGTACACTTTATGAGATCGGATGGCTTCCGGGATAATGTCACTGCCAAAGTCATCGTGGCTTGGGTGGTAGGTAAGCAAATTAATCAACACTTGTGTATTGAATAGATAAATACCCATAGAGCCCAGGAATGGACGCTTTTCATCATTACGGCTGGTAAACCTCTTCTGGATTTTGGGATCTTTTGGCTTTTCAATAAACGAAGAAATATGACCATCTGGTTCACGTTTCAGTAGCCCAAATCGTGGTGCATCCTCTTTCGCAACAGGTTGTACCGCCACAGTAATTTCTGCATTTTTCTCCCAGTGATGCTCTGCCATAGCAGCGTAATCCATACGGTAGAGGTGGTCGCCTGCCAGGATCAGTACATATTCCGCACCGGTCGCCTGGATTTCGAACAATTGTTTACGAACTGCATCAGCTGTGCCCTGATACCAACCGACGTTATCCATAGTTTGCTCAGCAGCCAGAATTTGCACCCAACCTGTATGGAAAGCATCGAATTGGTAGGTGTTGGAGATATGCCGGTGCAGAGAAACCGAATTGAACTGTGTCAGGATGGCGATGCGATGAATTTCTGAATTGATGCAGTTGCTGATGGGGATATCGATCAGGCGGTACTTTCCGGCAATTGGTACGGCCGGTTTGGAACGTACCTTGGTCAACGGATAGAGTCGCGAACCGCGCCCTCCACCCATGATGACACATAATATATCATTCGTAGTTGGCATTCAAGCCTCCCAATGGAGCTACTGAATTACTAAAGGTTATTGCATAATTTTGAATAAAATTCAACCTGTCACTGGTTTAGTGACAGGTTGGCGAACTTTGACATTCAAATTTCCGAATTTTTGCAAAGGGCAGTATAATGCCGGAGGTGGGAATCGAACCCACAAGTCCGTAAGGACACGCGAGTTTGAGTCGCGCGCGTCTGCCAGTTCCGCCACTCCGGCTTGAGCATCGCAAGTATACTCACTCCCAACATCAAGGTCAAGATGAAACTAGGCATCATCGGTTTACCCCAATCTGGCAAGACTACTATCTTCAATGCCCTGACAAGAGGGGATACCCCCACAACGGCTTCAGCCGGACGCATCGAGGTTCACACTGCTGTAGTGGACGTACCCGATCTGCGTGTAGATAAACTTTCTGAGATGTTTAGCCAAAAGAAGATCATCTACGCAAAAATCACCTATGCCGACATCGCTGGCTTGGAAGGCGGCAAGGCCAAGAGCGGCATATCTGGTCAGCTATTAAATCAACTGGCACAGATGGATGGTTTCATACATGTTGTACGTTGCTTTGAAAGTGATCTGGTTTCGCATTCTGCTGGGTCAGTTGACCCGGTGCGTGATGTTGATACCATGTTGAGCGAGCTACTGCTGAATGATCTGATCACTGTCGAACGCAAGTTGGAACGCTTGTCTGATGAATGGCGTAAAGGCGGTTCTGACAAGACTGTGGTCGAACGACAGATCGCATTATTTGAACGGTTGCAGGCCAGTTTGTCTGAGAGTGAAGCGCTGCGATCCATGGAATTCACACCTGAAGAAATCAAAGAGTTATCTAGCTATAGCCTGCTATCTCGCAAACCTATCTTGACAATCTTCAATCTTGGCGAAGGGCAAGGTGCACCCTCACTTGAGATTGATCACAATTCGATTGCCTTGCAGGGTAAGCTCGAAATGGAGATCGCACAGCTCCCGCCGGAAGATGCATCTATTTTCATGGAGGAGTATGGTATCAAGGAACTCAGCTTGAGAAAAATGATTGGCCTTTCTTACGATCTGCTGAAACTGCAATCTTTTTTTACTATTGGAGATGACGAGATACGCGCCTGGACGTTACGCCATGGCGCCACCGCTCTCGAAGCTGCTGGCACAGTTCATACTGATATGCAAAGGGGCTTTATTCGTGCAGAAGTGATTCAGGTGGAAGAACTGATTGCATTGGGTGGCCTGAACGAAGCCAAAGCTAAAGGTAAATTACGTCTCGAAGGTAAGGATTACCTTGTTCAAGACGGCGAAATAATACAAATACGTTTCAATATATAAAACAATCAGGAGATATTTATGGCCTTTACTCAAACCAAATGGAGCCTAGCCGACCTATATCCTGGCTTTGACGCACCGGAATTGGAATCAGCGTTCGACGTGATCGAAGAGCAGGTCACTTCCTTTGAAGGGCTGCGTTCGAATCTGACTCCCGAAATGCCTGCCGACCGTTTTTTTGACATTGTGCTCGCCTCAGAAGAAATGACCCGTGTGGCAAATAAGTTGTATTCATTTGCTGGCTTATCGTTTGCTGCTGATACACAGGACCAGACCGCACAAAGCCTACAAACCCGCGTTCAACAATTTTTAGCAGAGATAGAAAACCGCACCCTGTTCTTCAGCCTGTGGTGGAAAGACCTGGATGATAAAAATGCAAAACGCTTGATGGACAGTTCCGGTGATTATTGTTACTATCTCGAGGAAATGCGCAATTTCAAGCCACATACCTTGAGTGAGCCAGAAGAAAAGGTTATCAACCTTAAGAATGTGACCGGCTCTCAAGCCTTAATAACCCTTTATTCCTCGATCACTAATCGTTATGTATTTAAGCTTGAAGTTAACGGCGAAACTAAAGAATTGACGCGCGGGCAACTAATGACCTATGTGCAGGGTCCGGATCCCGACCTGCGTGCAACGGCTTATCAGGAACTCTATAAAGTATTTGGCGATGACGGCCCAATTTTGGGGCAGATGTACCAGACACGCGTGCGTGATTGGCGCAATGAAAACCTAACCTTACGCAAGTTCAAAAGCCCGTTAGCTGTTCGCAACCTGACTAACGACATCCCTGATAAAGCTGTTGATACTTTGTTGGACGTTGCCCACAAGAACGTGAGCATTTTTCAGCGCTATTTCACGTTGAAAGCCAAAGTGTTGGGAGTGGATAAGTTGCGTCGTTATGATGTTTATGCCCCTGTGGTTCAGTCCGAAAAGGAGTTCAAGTATGCAGCTGCAGCCGAAATGGTGCTTGATTCGTTTATTGAATTCGAGCCAAGGATCGGTGAGCTGGCACGTCGCGTATTTGATGATGATCATCTGGATAGCGATGTCCGTAAGGGCAAACGTGATGGAGCTTTCTGCTGGTCGGTGGTTCCTGAGATGACACCCTGGGTGCTGCTCAATTATCAAGGCCGCGCACGTGACGTGGCGACCATGGCACACGAGCTTGGGCATGCTATCCACTCGATGCTGGCATCAGATCACAGCGCCTTCACCTTCCATTCGTCCCTGCCTTTAGCTGAGACAGCATCTACTTTCGGTGAGATGATATTGACCGACCGCCTGCTTGCCGAAGAGACTGACGAGGATGTGCGCCGCGACATCCTATTCAAGCAGGTGGATGATGCCTATGCCACCATCATGCGACAATCATACTTCGCGCTGTTCGAGAAGCAAGCACATGAAATGGTGATGAACAATGCTTCTGTAGACGAACTGGCAGCTGCTTATATGGAGAATTTGAAAGAACAATTTGGTGACTCTCTTGAATTGAGTGATGAGTTTAAATGGGAGTGGGTCTCAATCCCGCACATCTACCACACACCCTTCTATGTATATGCTTATGCCTTCGGACAGTTGCTGGTACTTTCGCTCTATCAGCAATTCAAACGCGAAGGGGATGCTTTCAAGCCTAAATATCTCAAAATTTTATCCGCCGGCGGATCGGAAGCTCCAGCCAAGATCTTAGGAGAAGCCGGTGTCGATATCGAATCGGCGGCTTTCTGGCAAGGTGGATTTGATGTGGTGGCTGGTTTGGTGAAACAACTAGAAGAATTGAAATAAATCTTTTCTTATAAAAAACATGCGTAGGCCTGCGCTATCAGCGCAGGCCTTTTTTGTCAGGGGCATTATCTCAACTTTTATGGTCTCGTAATTTCAAAGTAGTCGAATTGGCCTACCAGGTCGGCATCCGCTCCGAAGGGATCGACATTGGACACTCCGATCCCAACGCGTGTAAATTCAAAATATGATCCACCATAACGACCAATCCGCTCCCATTGACCGGGTTCAAATGCATAGAATCCGCTAATCACATCCCCTTCGCGTGTCAGGCGGATATACACGTCTGTTTCAAATGTTTGTTTGTTGTAAGATCCAAAGGACCCAGAGATTTTATATTCCATGAAGAAGGCGCTGCCCTCGTCCATGCAGATATCACAGAAACCGCGATTTAGAGCTACATAATTATCAGGATCTTCGTAAATGTATAGCGTAGCTTGTTGGAAATTGACAATTG
>CAZCPP010000009.1:0-24611 GCA_964500655.1 uncultured Anaerolineaceae bacterium
CTTTTCCCTTGTCGATTCAGCCTGTTATTCAACCTAAACGGGCAAAGTCCAGTCCAAGCTAGTGTGGCAATATCCGAATCAAATCTAAACAGATATGGAATGAATTTGTCAGTATTCAAGAGATATTCCTCTAAAGGAATATATTTATCCAGTACACTCCTAAATTGATTTAGAAATGTGTAAGCCCATAAGTTGTGTGAGTAAGCTAAAGCAGTGTAATTCTCGAAGGCAGTGAAAATGTTCTTATGAATAAAGGATTTGTCTACATGGCTACCCTGTTGGAAAGCTTGATGTGTCCATGGGTGGGTGCCCGTTAATAACGATGCTGTTCCTGGCGAAGTAAAGTTTCCTCCAGCATAGTGATTGTGATACACAACCGCCCTTTCAGCCAAGCGTGCAAGATTGGGTGTTGTTTCTCGCTGATATCCATGCAGCGAGATGTTACAGGCCGAGAATGCATCAAACACAATAATGAGAACATTTTGCTGTTTCTCATTTTGCTGCATTGCATTCAACCTGTTTCCCAGGCCTGGTAGAGCAAAACTAATGGGTAAAAGTCCCGTTAGTTTTAAGAAATCCCTCCGGGTGATTCTAATTTTCATTCTTTGTCAGTATTACACATTTCGAATAATGACAATAATCAGCCCTACGAAATCAAAAAACAAGTAAAACAAAGTTAATAGAGAAAGACGTTCGAAGAACCCTCGTACACCCCGTAAGAAATTTTCTGATCGCAAGACAAAATAGGTTGGCACTATGATTGTCGGAGTGACTACAACCAAGCTAAATTCATATATGAAACGAAGCGGGTGTGCCAGGTTGGCAAGAAAAATGATCGTTTCTCCAGATATCGAAAATGGCACTAAAAAGTATAGGTAACTTAATATGGCCCATAGGCTGGTTATCAACACCAAGATTCCTAACAGAGCATTTCGCCTTTTTTCCTTCCATTTTGTTGAGATGAAAAAGCCAAGCAATGAGACAACCAAGAAAACTGCAATACTTTCAATAAAAGCAAACAGCAATCCATAAGATATTACTCCAACTGCATCCCAAGAATTTGTACGTTCGGAAACCCAGGAAAAATCTCGAAAGGCAAGAATAAGGGTCCATATGTGCAAAGGAAATGCACATATCAAAAACAGTGACCATAGTCCTTGTTTAGAGTATCGTTTCATAAAACTGCTCCACAGCTCAATAAAAATAGGCCGGGGTAAATGCTAACAAAGAGTCAGCCAAAACCCCGGAATACTATTTACTACTAAATGGTTTGCTAATTTCTATTCAGGTTTTGCTTCAGTGGATTCAGTTTCATCTGTTTCATTTTTAAAAGCTCGGCGAAGCTTGGCAATCCCCATCTTGATCTTACTTGAGAACAGCAACACTACACCTGAAAACACTCCAAAGAGAACTGCCAGAGTTTGAAATAAAATACCACCAGTATTGGGATCAATATACATAACTATCTCCTTACAACACGTTCAAAATGTTTACACCGCTAATTAGCGTGCGCGCCCATTATAACAAATTCAAATGACAATTCTAGTTAATATTAAGCAAGAATCAAATATGCTCATATTGAGAATTGGCACCCATAAAATTACAATACAACGAGTTCGGAATACAATCCTTGCACTCTAGTTGTAATGTGGCATGGGCAATTCCATATTTTTGTTTCAGTATATCAATAACTCGGGCTTGAACAGATGTGCCCTCGCTGATATTCATATCGTCCGTAACCAAATGTGCTGAGAGTGTGCGTATGGACTGGGTAATGGACCAGACATGCAGGTCATGTACACCGCGCACCCCATCGACGGAATTAATATCTTGAATCATAGCATCCATGTCAATATCAACAGGGGTGCCTTCCATCAATATATCGATCGCCTCGCGGACAATACTCCAGGCGCTCCAAAGGATAAGTAAACCGATCAGTATGCTGACCAACGGATCTAGCCAATTCCAATTTGTATAACGAATAACAATACCGGCAATAACAGCACCGATCGTGGACAATACGTCACCAATTAGATGCAAGAAAGCCGAACGGATATTTAAATCATGTTCCGCACCACGTCGGACGAGAAGGGCTGTTACCACGTTAATGACAACTGCTACTACCCCGACTCCGATCAAGATGTCAGCTTGCACTTCTGGTGGATTTATAAAGCGTTGATATGCCTCGTAGAAAATTCCAAACGCGATGACCACCAGTGTAGTTGAATTTGCCAGCGCGGTTAAGATCCCAGCGCGATGATAACCATAGGTGTTTTTCTTATTTGCAGGCTGAGATGTAAGCCGCAATGCCCACCAGGAAAGTGCCAACGCCAGCACATCAGTGAAGTTATGTGCTGCATCCGTCAACAGTGCCAGTGAATTGGAATAAATCCCTGCGACGATCTCAAAAAATACAAATACCAGCGTGATGCCAAGCGAGAGCGCCAGGCGGCGGATGGTTTGACTTGCGATATTTCCGTAATGAGAGTGATTATGGGGGTGAGTATGCAAGGTTAATGATGCTCCATATGTTGTAGACTCAGGCGAAATAGCTCCGCCACATGCTCATCATCCAAGCAATAAAATACTTGTCGACCCTCTTTACGAGCATGCACAATCCGCTGCAGACGTAATCCTCGCAATTGATGTGAAATTGCTGATTCGGTCATGCCAAGTTGTTCAGCAATAGACCCTACACTAAGTTCATTGTCAAGCAGCAAGGCAATAATACGCACGCGGGTTGGGTCGCTTAGGGCGCTGAACAGGTCAGCCAAGTGGGTGGAAAGGTGTTCATCAACAGGCATAAGATTAATGTGAATATATGAGCAACTGCTCATATATTATCTTATAAATATAATTCTGTCAAGACCAACAAATTTGATATACTCGCATCCAATGAGAGAAAAAATCGAAAAGCATAGAGCTTTTGTCATTCCCCTGCTCGCAATATATTTTGGGGTCATCATCTACACATCCTGGGTAAGCGATGATGCTTTTATCACCTATCGATCTATCCAGAATGTATTTCATGGCTACGGGGCTGTATTCAACGTTGGAGAACGAGTTCAAACTTTCACGCATCCGTTGTGGTTTTTTCTACAATCTTTATTCTATCTATTAACCCGTTTAATTCCTCCTCCTTTTGGTCTGAACAAACTATTTTATGGGAATATTGTCATCAGCTTGATACTATCAATCACTACGTTTGCACTATTCTCCTTCAAAATAGCTCGCTCAACGCAGACGGCAATCACTGGTGTGCTCATCCTGACCCTTTCCAAGGCATTTATTGATTACTCCACTTCTGGCCTAGAAAACCCGCTTAGCCATTTGCTGGCTATCTGTTTCTTTGGATTATTCTTGCTCAAAGAGAAAAATAACTCGCGTTACGCAATGACGTTAGCTTTCATCGCTGGTCTGGCAGTTCTGAATCGGGCTGATACGGTTCTAATCTTCTTCCCAACTCTGTTACTCGTTATCTGGCAAAGCTCAAATAAACTGAAAACTTTTTTTGCAATATTGATTGGTGTATTGCCGGTTGTCTTATGGGAACTCTTTTCCCTTTTCTACTACGGCATCCCATTTCCGAACACAGCGATTGCAAAGCTCAATACTGGGATAGATAAAGTCACACTGTTCAAACAAGGTGCATACTATTTTCAGAATTCCCTGCGCATGGACACCATCACACTTGTAATCATCTCATGTTCCATTGCTTTTTCAGTATTTTCGAAAAATATGCAACGTATATCAATTGCCATTGGGATTGGACTCTACCTTTGCTATATTCTATACATCGGTGGCGACTTCATGAGCGGACGATATTTCTCACTGCCTTTGATTATTGCTGTTATTCTGCTGTCGAGCTTTGAACTGAAATCTTTCAGAATGTTTGGTGCTTCCCTGGTTTTTGCCTTGGCAATTGGCTTGCTCCCGTTTGTTACTATGATAGAACGCAGACCTACTTATGGCATAAACAGGGAGAACAACCTTGTTTTTATTGATAGTCACAAAATCGCAGATGAACGCCGTATCTATGCAGAAAGGACAGGACTCTTAGCCGCTATCAAGCACAATTCCCCTCGGATCGTATACTCCCAGGATGATTGGATCTTTTCACACGAGTATCCTAGGGAAGTTCATTTAGTTGGTGCAATGGGAATTAACGGACTCCGTGATGGCCCCAATATCCATGTGATTGATAAAAATGGGTTAGCAGATGCTCTTATAGCCCGCATGCCCCTTGAAGATACGCAGCGCTGGAGAATTGGGCATTTTCATCACATCATTCCAGAAGGATATGAAGAAACTCTTTCCTCTGGGACAAATGCAATTCAGGATGCTGATATTGCTCTGTTTTATGATAAATTATCTATAGTTATCAAAGACCCCTTATGGAATTGGGACAGGATAGTCGAGATTTGGAAACTTAATCTTGGGAAATACAATTACCTGATTGAGGATATAAACGTGGAACAAGAAACACAATAATTTTTAGATATATCCAGAGAATAAACCCTGATTCTCTTGCACCCACTCAAACAACATCTTAACACCCTGTTCTACCCTGATTTTCGGTTTCCAATTCAACTCACGCTCTGCCTTATGAATATCAGCATAAAATACCTTCTGATCGCCCGGGCGCCAATCGTCGCGGGCAACCGGGATTTCCTTCCCCAGCAGCTTCTCCAGGATCGGCCCAAACTCCACCCAAACTGACATGATATTCTCAGGTCCGCCACCGATATTATAAACCTGCCCAGCGGCCACATCGATTTTGTCAATTGCCGCATCGTAGGCATCCAGCAAGTCGTCCACATGCAATATGTCGCGTACTTGTTTGCCATCGCCATAGATTATAATTTTCTTTCCCATTACAGCAGCGATGGTCATCCAGGCAATCCAACCCTGATCTTCGATCCCGAACTGGCGTGGGCCGTAAATGCACGATTGGCGCATCACCACTGTTCGTAAACCATAGATTCGAGCATAGTCTCGCACGTATTGGTCGCCCGTGCCTTTCGAACAGCCATAGGGCGAGTGAAAATCGAGCGGCTGGGTTTCTGAGCAGCCATCCTCCAGGTCACGGTATCGCCAGCGCGTTGGCTCCTCAGTCAGTGCAACATCTTCCATCTCGCCGTAGACCTTGTTTGTCGAAGCGTACACAAACACCGGGTTCCGGTCCGAAGCGAGCGCTGCTTCCAGCGCGTTAAACGTCCCTAACGCATTGGCTTCGAAATCTTCTCTGGGATTTGTGACGGACGTGGTTACTGCGACCTGCCCTGCCAAATGAACGATGACGTCCGCATCTTTAGCGGCTTCCGTCAACTCAGCATAGTCCGCAACATCTCCCACGATTAACCTGCTTCCGGTTTTACCAAAAGTTTCCTCTAACCAGGCCATGTTCTTCGGTGCCCCTGCCCGGCTGAGATTATCGTAAATGGTCACATTCTCCCCGCGTGCGAGCAAACGGTGAACATAGTTTGAGCCGATAAATCCAGCCCCGCCGGTGATTAAATAATTTTTCTTCATTTTTGGGAGATAAGTCCATGGAAATTAAGCATTATCGACATCCCCCATCTTATTTTTTACTCTGAAATCCCGAATTTGCTGATAGATCCCTGAAAGTGTCTCTCCTTCCCTTGATAAACCAGTTAACCCGATGACGATAGAAGGAATATAGTTATATAGACGCCCAGCAAGTGCTGCCGCAAGCGCAGTAGACTGATTACCCGTCAGGATGGTCAGGGCACCGCCAAAAGCGCCTTCAAAGGTACCGATCGCGCCTGGCAAAGATGGAACAGCATTACCAAAAGCTGCCACACCCAGCCCAAATAATGCCCAGATGAATTGTGCCTGCGGATAAAACGCACTAATAATGACAAAATACGACAGAATTGCTAGGCACCAATTGACTGTCATCCAGAATAGAAAACGAGCGAATAGCCAGCCATCTGTCAGTACTGCCAGGCCGTCAAAAAGTGGCTCAATAAAACTGCCTCCAGTTTTTTGGAGCACTGGCCAGCGTTGACTCAATTTGAAAAACAGGTTTATTGCCCACTCGCGATTACGCGCTATCAAGTACAGAACCACCAAGCCAATGAGCACAACGGCACCGATAATCACACCAATCTGCCCGGCACCTTCGGCGCCTACCACAAACGGCAGCGCGATCAGCAATATCGCCGCTGAATATGCCAGATCCACTGCGCGTTCGATTACGATGGTTGGAATAATTTCCATGAACTGCAAATTCGATTTGCGGCTGAGTAAAAAAGCTTTGCCGATCTCCCCCAAGCGGAAGGGTAGGAAGTTATTCATCAGGTACCCTTCGCCCAGGGTCAGGAACACGTCCTTATATGAAGCACGATTACGTAGCAACGTGCGCCAGACAATTCCGCGTACAGCCATCCAGATGAACGCCAGCGGCAGTGCAATTAGCAATAATAGGTAGTTGGCTTTTTGAATGGCCTCCGCCGTTTCACGAAAATCAACAAAATATAAAATCCCCCCGATCAGTAACACACTGATTATCGCACCGGGCAACCAACGCTTTGCATTTTTCATTAATTAGTCATCATCCAGTTTCAAGACCGCCATAAAAGCATCCTGAGGGATTTCTACATTGCCAACCATTTTCAATCGTTTCTTACCTTTCTTCTGCTTTTCAAGCAGCTTTTTCTTGCGGGTCACGTCACCACCATAACATTTTGCCAGAACATCCTTGCGCGTGGCTTTGACGTTAGCACGGCTGATAATACGTCCACCTGAAGAAGCCTGGATGGCTACGTCAAACAACTGACGCGGGATAATTTTTCTTAGCTTGGTGATAAAACGCTGGCCCTTGTGGTAAGCATCCTTCTCATGCACAATAGATGCCAGCGCATCCACTGGCTCGCCATTGACCAGGATTTCCAGTTTTTGCAGCTTGTCAGGGCGGTATTCAGCAAAATGGTAATCCAGCGATGCATAGCCCTTGGTGCGCGATTTTAACTCGTCGAAGAAATCGACGATCAATTCAGAAAGCGGAATCACATAATTCAGCTGCACACGATGTGGAGCGGGATATTCCTGTCCTTTGAATTCACCACGCCGTTTGGTGACCATTTCCATGATTGGGCCATAGTAGTCAGTAGGGGTGATAACTTCGATGTTCATCCACGGCTCGCGAATCTCAACGATCTTGCTTTCTTCAGGTAGTTCGGCGGGCGAATCGATCAATACAGTCGAGTCGTCGATCAAAGCGACCTCGTATTCCACGGAGGGTGAGGTGAAGAGTACATTCAATTCGTACTCACGCTCGATGCGTTCCTGGATGATTTCCATGTGGAACAGACCCAGGAATCCGGCGCGGAAGCCAAATCCTAATGCCTGTGAAGTTTCCGGTTGGAAGATCAGGGAGGCATCATTGAGCTGCAGCTTGTCGAGCGCATCGCGCAAATCACTGTAATCATCAGCGTCCACGGGATAAATTCCGGCAAAGACCATAGGCTTGGGGGTACGGTATCCAGGTAAAGGCTCCGTAGCTGATGCGGATGGTCGTGTGATGGTATCGCCTACCCGGCAGTCGTGCACCGTCTTCAGCCCGGTAGCGATGTATCCAACTTCTCCGGCCGAAAGGTTCTTGACCGCTTTCATCTCAGGCGAGAATATCCCGATCTCAACAGGCTTAATATCCGCTTTGGTTGACATCATTCGTAGTGTTTCGGATGTTTTGATCTTGCCCTCCATCACGCGCACATAGGCAATGACGCCTTTATATGAGTCATAGTGTGAATCGAAAATCAGTGCTCGCAAAGGGGCTTCATTGTCCACTGGAGGCGCCGGGATTTTCTCAACGATCTCATCCAGGACGGCAGCAACGTTTTTTCCATCTTTTGCTGAAATTTGGATTACCGTTTCAGGCTCGATCCCGAGCAGGCTGCCGACATCTTCAGCTACTTCATCAGGACTGGCGGAGGGCAGATCGATTTTGTTGATGACTGGGATGATCTCAAGACTGGCATCGATAGCCGAGTACAAGTTTGCCAGCGTCTGTGCTTCGATACCCTGGGAAGCATCCACCACAAGGACAGCGCCTTCGCAGGCATAAAGCGCACGGCTGACCTCGTAACCGAAGTCCACATGACCAGGTGTGTCTATCAGGTTGAGTTCGTATTCGACATCGCCATTGGCTTTGTAGTTCATGCGCACAGCCGAAGCCTTGATCGTCACACCTTTTTCGCGCTCCAGATCCATAGTATCCAGCACCTGATCAGTCATCTCGCGGTCGGAGATGGTATCCGTCAGTTGTAACAAGCGGTCGGCCAGTGTGGATTTGCCATGATCCACGTGTGCGATAATGCAGAAATTACGAATATTTGAAGTCATATTTGCTCTAAAGCGGGGGAAGTATACCCGATTTTACCCTTTAGAAATCCTCGTTACCTCTTCAAAAACGCTTGCATCTGCTTCAAAAGCCCACGCCACTCGGACTCAGCATCCACTTTCCGTTTGATCTCTTCAGCGCGGATAGCCATGACACCCATTACTCGGACGTCTTCTCCGGCATCCAACCAGAAACCGTGTTCATTTTCGCAATAATCCAACTTTAAGTCATACAGACGATATTGGAATTCCTGTAAGTTGGCTTCGCAATGCGGGCAAGGATGCTGTGTCTTTATTTCGCGATGCACCAGCGAGCCTTTGTATTCATCCTGATCAAAAGCCACATCTTCAAGGCGATCGAGTTCATCAAAATCCAACCACATGCCGCGGCAAGCTGGGCAGCAGTCCGCCTCTATCATGCCTTTATATGATTTCTTGACAAGCGGTGTAGCACATTTTGGACATTTCATAAATTACATTCCTTTTGGGAACAAACCTTGCGAAGGCTTGAAATCTTCACAAGGTTATTGATGCACAACTGGTTTTTCATCCACTCGAACGATTAAAAATAGAAACAGCACCCCGGCAGCTAAAATCATCAGCGCGGTACCAACACCAAGCTGATCTGCCAGCGCACCTAATATCGGCGCAAAGATGGCGGTCAGCAGTGTGATGAACTGTGACTCCACCGACAGACCCGAGGCCATGACACGATTTGAAATCTGATCGCTGATGAAAGCCACATTCATCGGTCGGCGCAGATTGTGTATGACATAAAATAACAGATAAACGAGGACAGCGAGCCAGGCTACGTTTTGCCAGGTAGCCAGCCCGGCGATAAAGAGCAGCCCCGAGCCGGCTAAAAATGTCAGATTGATGGCGCGCGCCAGGCTTCTAAAGCGCTGGCTAAATCCCGCAGCACTGCGCGAGGCATAACTGGTAAAGATGTAAATCACAAAATAAACCAGCCCAATCACCAGCGCGCTGCGGCGTTTGTCACTCAAAGCCAGAAACAAAGGCAGTGCCAATGCGAAACTTTCCAAAATGGGTTGTAAATAATCTTTGGTTGCCTTGAATAGTCCGCTAAACCCCGAACCATTAAGAATTGCCCGCAGCGCGCGCCAATCCGTGAACAAACCACCAAAGGCCCGCAATGTAGCACGGACTTGCACACCAACTGTCTCGCGTGAGATTTGTGTTAGTTCGCCATCCAGTTCGCGCGGATAGCTTGCCAAGTTGAAGAAATCTAGCATGTAGGGGATAGTTGCAGCCAGGAACATCGTACGATAATCGCCACTGTAGAAAACCAGCGCAGCCGCGATCAAGGCGTTGATGGAGGAGCCAAATTGCGAAAACGCGCGTGTACGTCCGTAGTATTCCACTTTCAGATGCCCCATTTTATTGAGCGATAAATGTTCCAAAATCAAAGCTTTGTGTGTGCCTGAACGGAAGGCCTCGCCAAATGCAAATAAAACCATCGCCAGCGCATAGAGCCCAAATCCAGTGAAGGCATAGAAAATGAGAAATGAAACGATGTAGGCCCCGAACGCCATCAACATAGACTTGCGTCGTCCAAAGGTATCTGCAAAGACACCGGTGGGAATTTCGAGGATATTGGTGGCTACATCCCGTATGGCGTACAGAAATCCGATTTGCAGGAAAGACAGCCCGGCTTCACGAAAAATCAGGATGATGAAAGGATCAAAGAAACGCAGATTTTTCAAAAAGCCATATAGTGCGAAGCGAGGAAACATGCGGTCTTTATTGAACATTATTGGTCATTTTCTTGTGATGCATCTTCTAGCGGAGTAGCCGCATCAATCCACGCGGACACCTGCTCTTCGTTGGCGAGCGAATTTTCGTAGCCCAGCCAGGCCAAAAATTCGATATTGCCCTTTGGCCCTTGTATTGGCGAGCGGATCAAGCCTTTGGCGCTAAGGCCCTCACTTTGCGCGAATGTCAACACATCCAGCAAAACCTGACGATGAATTTCAGGATCACGGATAACACCATCGCCGCGAGAGACGTCTTTGCGACCGGCTTCGAATTGGGGTTTGATAAGGGCAACCACGCCCCCCTCTGTCTCTCCCCCCATTTTCTCCGATAATGGGGGGAGATGGAGGGAGGCAAGCCAGTTTTTCACAACCGGCAGTAAAATCTTCAAGGAAATAAATGAAGCATCAACTGTCACAAAGTCAACTTGCTCGGGCAATTTTTCCAGGTAACGGGCGTTGGTACTTTCCATGACGATTACTTTTGGATGATTACGCATTTTCCAATGTAGGATGCCTTTGCCCACGTCGATGGCGTAGACTTTTTCTGCGTCATGTTGCAGCATGCAATCCGTAAAGCCGCCTGTGGAGGCGCCTACATCGGCGCAAGTCAGGCCAGTCATGTCAATACCAAAAGCCTCCAGCGCTGCATCCAGTTTTTCGCCGCCACGAGATACGAAGCGCGGACCTGAATCGATTGTCAGGGTGACGTTCGATAGAACCCCGGTGGCAGGCTTGAGAAAGACCTGATCGTCTACACGCACCTGCCCGGCCATGATCAGGGCCTGTGCTTTCGACCGACTTTCGGCCAATCCGCGTTCTGTCATTAAAACATCCAATCGTATTTTGGGCATCTTCGTATTGTAACCCCTGTGGCGTGAATCGAAAATCGGGAGCTGGAACGGATGCCAGCTCCCGATTTTTGTAATCCCAATTTACTTAAACCTGACAGTTCGGGCAGAGATAGCAAGCCCCACCCAGATAAGAGATTTTCTGAATATCTCTACCACAGTTTGGGCAGGGTGTGTTAGCAGATTTGGTATCCATCAGGCGAACGTAGCTGCCCTTCTTTCCATAGAGATCGGTTTCATCATAGCGCCCGCCCTGTTCAATGGCCTGGGCAACTGTTGACTGGATCGCGTCGTAAAGGCGACGTCGCTCTTCTGGCTTGATGTCAGGCGTCTTCCTCTTGGGGTTGAGCCGGGCATTGAACAGGATATCTTGCACAATTGCATTACCAAGCCCGTGCACGTGGTTGGGCATAACGTGGCCCGTAGCGACTAGGAATCCTTTGATACCCTTGGATGTTTTCTCAGGATACTCATCGAGCATGATATCGAAGCGTTCGAATGTGAAATCCGGGTGCAATGGGGGTACACCAGTCTCATCGTGGGGTAATTCATTGAATTCAGCAGCATCAAGCAATTTTACTGCGCCCCACATTTGCAGGGCATAGATCAGGTGAGAGTTATCGCTGAATTCCCAGATTAAGTGACATTTGGCGGGCAATTTCTTTTCAGGAGCGTGGTAGAGGATCTTACCGCCTGCATCCGCCCACCAGAGCATATTTTCCTGGCCTAGTTTGAGATAGATTGAGCGCCCGTAACTGCTAGCACCAGTGATTGTCTTACTTGACAAGATTGTCTCGTATTCTTCATCCGGACGATTAAGCCACAGGAATCTATGTGTTTGTGTGCCGCGGGCGAATTGGGTGATGGTCTTTCCAGTCAGTTCGTCATTCATCTGACGCGCCAGAGTGGTGGCTTCGGGCATTTCAATCATGGTATTCCTCCTGTCCTAATATCCGGCAGCGTGGTTGAACTCTCTTTTTAATAGGTTACGTTCTTCCTTGGATATATCGTGCCGGCGTACCTCGCGGATGGCGCCTTCGATGACATACAGCATGTTGTAACAGGCGCCTGGGTCCACACCATCGCGGATTTTCAGAGTGATTTCAACACTGCCAAGCGAAACCAAATCATCGTGGCAGGTAATGCCGGCCACAATAAGTTTTTCAGCTAGGATTTCCCCAATGTTAGGTAGGCCAGTCAAGGCTTCCATCGGATCCCTCCCGGATAAATGTGAACATATGTTCTAGTGGTTATTGTACCACAAGGTATGGCAAACGGTGCTGAAGAATCAGGTAAAATTGCTGCATGCCGATAACCCTGCTAAAAACCATGCGCCCGAAACAATGGGCCAAGAATGTCTTCCTGCTTTCCGCCGTGGTCTTTGACCGCAAGCTGACCAATGTGGATGCTATCCTGCACACCATCATCGGCGTTGTTGCCTTCAGCCTGGTTGCCAGCGTTGTTTACATCATTAATGATATCGCTGATGCGGAGGCCGACCGCCAACACCCAACCAAACGGGATCGTCCAATCGCGGCTGGAAAGTTACCCCTCCCGGTCGCCTGGTCAGCAGCAGTTGTCCTATTATTAATCGCTTTCCCAATTGCATATTGGCTTTCCCCATCCTTTGCCATTATTACCCTTTTCTACCTGATTCTCAACCTGACCTATTCCCAATGGATCAAGCACATAGCCCTGCTCGATATCATCGTGCTGGCATCTTTTTACGTCATCCGCGTTGCGGCGGGCGTGACACTCATTGATGTGGTTCGCTTTTCACCCTGGATTTATATCTTCACTACTTTCCTGGCCTTGTTAATGGGCACTGGTAAACGGCGCGCTGAACTCTCTCAAATAGCAGATGGCCCCAATGCCCAACGACGCGTGTTGGATGGCTACAGTCTGAGTTTTCTTGACCAACTCATCACGTTGGCTTCCGGCATGACCATTATCACCTACAGCCTGTATACATTTTCGGCACCCAATCTGCCGAAAAACCACGCCATGATGTTTACCATTCCCTTTATTATCTATGGTATCTTTCGTTACCAATATTTATTGCAAGTTAAAGGGACCGGTGGGGCTCCAGAAGAACTTGTCTATTCAGACCGCCCATTACAAGCTGCCATTACACTCTGGGGAATAGCGGTTTTGGTGGTGTTTTACATTTCATGAGTAAAGCTACTGCACCCGGCAAGATCATCCTGTTTGGTGAACATGCCGTCGTGTACGGACAACCGGCCTTGGCGGTGCCTGTTACACAAGTACAGGCAGAAGTACGGATTGAGAAGAATCCCAGCGCTGGAATTCAAATAAACGCCCCCGACATAAAACTTAGCGAGAAATTGGATACGCTTGTATCTTCCCATCCGCTGGTTGCTACCGTTCGAAATACCTTAAACGCACTTGAAGCAGCCTCTCTCTCGGGAATATCGATTCTTATCCAATCGGAAATCCCCGTCGCTTCGGGACTTGGTTCCGGAGCGGCCGTGTCGGTTGCCATCACCCGTGCACTGGCAGAGTACATGAAAAAACCACTGACAGACGAACAAGTCAGCGCCTTGGCCTTTGAAATTGAGAAATTGCATCATGGCACTCCCTCGGGCATTGACAACACCGTCGTGACCTACGCCAAACCGGTTTATTTTGTAAAAGGGGAAACGATCGAAGTGTTGAAGGTGGTGCAACCGTTCACAATTGTGATCGCAGATACGGGCATTCCGACTTCTACAAAGGAATCTGTTCGCGATGTGCGGATGCAGCATCATAAAAACCCTGAGAAGTATGAAACGCTATTCGCAATGGCTGGAAGTATTGCGAAAACAGCGCGTCAACTTATCGAAGGCGGCATGCCTGAGAGTCTCGGCCCGCTGATGGATGAGAACCACGCGCTGTTACGATCCATGAAGGTTTCGTCTCCTGAACTTGATGATTTGGTGATTGCAGCCCGTAATGCGGGTGCGCTGGGAGCCAAAATGTCTGGTGGTGGGCGTGGAGGTAATATGATTGCCTTGGTTCCGGCAAAAAAAGCTGAAGCCGTTGCTCGATCTCTGGAGAGGGTCGGAGCGACGAATACGATTGTTACAAAGATTGAATGACATATAATTTGGAGGATTATCACCATGAAAACCATCGGGATGATCGGGGGTATGAGCTGGGAATCGTCGATTGAATACTATCGTATCATTAATGAAACGGTAAAAGAGAAACTGGGCGGTTTACACTCCGCCAAGAGCCTGATGTACTCAGTGGATTTTGCCCAGATCGAAACCATGCAAAGCGAGGGACGCTGGGACGAGGCCACAGGGGCTATGATCGAGGTCGCACGGCACCTGGAAGCAGGTGGTGCAGACTTTGTCATTATTTGCACCAACACCATGCACAAAATGGCGGATGATGTCGAGGCGGCCCTCGGCATCCCGCTGTTGCACATCGCGGATGCGACCGCCGAGGCTATCAAAAGCCAAGGGTTGGGCAAGATCGGTTTATTGGGAACCAAGTTCACGATGGAAGAAGATTTCTATCGCGGGCGATTGGTAGAAAAACACAGTCTGAACGTGCTCATCCCTGAAGATAAAGATCGTGAACTTGTCCATCGTGTGATCTATGATGAACTAGTACTGGGCGAGATCAAGGCCGAATCTCGGGAGGCTTATAAGCAAATCATCGAAAAACTGATTGCGGTGGATGCGAAGGGAATCATTCTGGGCTGCACTGAAATCGGTTTATTAGTCAAAGAGGAAGACAGCCGTGTGCCGCTGTTCGATACAACTTATATTCATGCCGTGTCCGCGGTGGAGTATGCGCTATCATGAGTGTCACTGCGAGGAGGCCTTGGCTGACGTGGCAGTCTCCTGTTAGCTAGGAGATTGCTTACCCCAATCGGGGCACACGTCGTCGCTCTGCTCCCCGTCTCGGGCCGGCGCCCTCGCAATGACATCAAGTTAGGAAATAGATGACAGCAAAAACATTCTCAATCGACAAAGACTACCTTACCAAAACCACACAAGAACTGATCCAGATCAACTCGATCAATCCATCGTTAACGCCCGAAGGCAAAGGCGAAGCGGAGATCGGCGCATATGTGGCCGCAAAGTTAAAAGAGCTGGGCCTGGAAGTGACCATCAGCGAAGTCGCTCCCGGGCGCGTGAACGTGGTTGGTGTTCTGAAAGGCTCCGGTGGCGGACGTTCGCTGCTGCTGAATGCGCATTTGGACACTGTCGGGGTGGAAGGAATGACCATCAATCCATTTGGAGGTGAACTGCGCGAGGGCAGTATCTACGGACGTGGTTCACAAGACATGAAAGCCAGCTTGGCAGCCATGATGGCCGCTGCTAAAGCGCTGGTGGATGCCGACATCACCCTGCGAGGCGATCTATTAATTACCGCCGTGGCGGATGAAGAGCACAGCAGCATCGGGACGGAGGCGCTTGTCAGGCAATTTAGTGCGGATGCGGCTATTGTCACCGAACCGACGGATATGCATTTGTGTCGTGCACACCGCGGTTTTATCTGGTTTGAAGTAGAGACCATCGGTCGAGCGGCGCATGGCAGCCGTTATAAGGAGGGCATCGACGCCAACATTCGCATGGGTCGTTTTTTGGCGGAACTAGAGAAGTTAGAGCAGGAATTGTTGCAACGCGAGCCGCACGAATTGGCTGGTCCACCGTCGCTGCATGCTGCCATGATTCAGGGTGGAACGGAGATCAGTAAATACGCTGAACGTTGTTTACTGACCGTTGAGCGCCGTACGGCGCCTGGAGAATCCGTGGAGGGTGCCACGGCCGAATTGCAGGAAATCGTCGATCGGCTGGCTGAGCAGGATTCAAGCTTCAAGGCTACCGTCAAAGCTACGTTTTGGCGGGAGCCGTTTGAGGTCCCGGTTGAGGCGGAAATTGTCCAGATCGTGGACAAAATTCTAGATGAACATCTTGGTCATCATCCTGAACATATCGGTCAAACCTTCTGGACGGATGCTGCCTTGACTGCAGATGCAGGTATGGAAAGCGTCTTGCTGGGGCCAAAGGGCTATGGGCTTCACAGCGCGGAAGAGTGGGTTGAAATGGATTCGGTCACTGATCTGGCGCAAGTCCTGGCGCAGACTGCGATCCAGTATTGTGGATAACATTGTCACTGCCTGCACTTTGTGTGCAGGCACGCGTGCGAGGAGGCCGAAGATCGACGTAGCAGTCTCACATAAGTGAAGAGATTGCCGCAGTCGCTCCCCTTTAGGGATGAAAACGATCCTTCGCAATGACAGAACTAAGGAGATTACGTGGCTGAGAAGAAAACGCATTTGAGAACACTTTCTGTTTGGGCGGGCGAAGAGAAAGAAGACGGCTGGCAGCGCGCGACGCAAGTACCAGTAGCACATAGCGTTTCGTATGGTTACGATGATCTGGATTACTGGTACGAGGTTGCACTGGGGAAAGAAGAAGGGCATATTTACGGCCGCAACACCAATCCCACCGTGGATGTCTTTGAGGAGAAGATGCGCCAACTGGAAGGAGCTCAAGCCGCGACCAGTTTTTCGACCGGTATGGCAGCTATCAGTAACACATTGTACGCGTTGCTCAAACCCGGCGACCGTGTGGTCTCAATCAAGGATACCTACGGCGGGACGAACGAAATCTTTACCCGCTTTTTACCGCGCTTGAATATCGAAACACAACTCTGCCCAACGACCGATCACGAAACCATCGAAGATGAGATCGCCAAAGGTTGCACGGTGTTGTATTTGGAAACACCAACCAACCCGACGCTGAAAGTGGTCGATATCGCGCGTTTGGCAAAGGCCGGGCACAAGGCTGGGGCAATGGTAATCGTGGACAACACTTTCGCAACGCCGATCAACACCAATCCACTGACGCTAGGCGCGGATCTGGTCGTGCATAGCGCCACCAAATATATCGGTGGTCATGCCGATGCGTTAGGTGGTGTGCTATGTGGAGCGAAAGAATTGGTCGATAAAGTATTTGCCTATCGCGAAATTAATGGAGCTACGCTCCACCCGATGGCAGCCTATTTGATGATCCGCGGGCTGAAAACCCTGGCGATACGCATTGAACGTCAGAACGAAAATGCCATGCAGATCGCGCGATTTTTGAAAGCGCATCCCAAAGTAGTGGATGTCTTTTATCCTGGACTCGAATCACATGAGCATCATAAGATCGCCAGAAAGCAGATGCGCGGTTTTGGTGGAATGATGAGCTTTTTCCTGGATGGTGATTTTGACACTGTGCGCAAATTCCTACCGCGCCTGAAATATGCCCATATCGCTGCCAACCTGGGCCCAGTCGAGACCGTTGCCGGACCGCCGCGCACAACCAGTCATGTTGAAGTAACCCCCGAGCAGCGTGCAGCCATGGGCATCCCTGAGAGCCTGATCCGCTACTCAGTAGGCATCGAAGACGTGGATGATTTGATTGCAGATTTGGAATCGGCGCTGGCAGTGTAAGTCGCTGGATTGTTCAAAGAATGGAGAAAAACATGTCAAACACAGCAGATGTCATTATCATCGGAGCCGGAGTGCATGGGTCCAGCCTGGCCTTCCATTTAGCAGAGCGCGGCGTGAAGCCTCTGGTGCTGGAGAAAAGTTTTCTTGGCGCGGGCGCGACCGGTCGTTCCAGCGGATTGGTTCGCATGCACTACGACGTACGTCAGGATTCTGAACTGGCCTGGATTTCATTCGGGTATTTCAGAAATTGGGCCGAACGCGTTGGCGGGGAAGCAGGTTTTACCCGTACGGGTTTTATCCAGATTGTTGCGCGCGAAAACGAAGCAGCGCTGCGTAAAAACACCGCCATGCAACAGGACATTGGCATCCCGACCTTTCTGATTACCGCGCAGGATGTAGCCCGGTTGGCACCGACCTTCCTGACGGATGACTTCGATGTCGCAGCGTACGAACCCGAATCTGGCTACGCTGACCCGAGCGCGACGACCACTTCCCTGATGGACGCCGCTAAAGAAAAGAGTGCACGCATTGTTCAGGATTGCTCAGTAACTGGCGTCATCGTGGAAGGTGACAAAGTCAAAGGTGTAAACTCCTCGCAAGGTGATTTCTTCGCACCGATTGTGGTCAACGCAGCCGGACCCTGGGCCGATAAGCTCAACGAGTCAGTTGGTCTTGATATTTCGTTTACAACCTGGCGACATGACACCATGTTTGTGGGGGTAGCCAAAGAAATGGGACACCACTTCCCCACAGTAATTGACTTCCCAAAAGAGATGTACTACCGCCCTGAAACCGGTGGCCTGATGCTGGTTGGCCTGGAAGACGGCAACCCGCTTGGAGATTCCCCTGACGGTGACACTGACCATGCACTTAAGGGCTTCGTTGAACGCGCCATCGAGCGCATCTGTCAGCGTGTGCCAAGCATGGAAAACAGCTACCTGCATACTGCCCATGGTGGTTACGACGGCCTCACGCCAGATCAGCACCCATTGCTCGGGCAAGCCGGGCCGGAAGGCTTTTACCTGCAATGCGGTATGAGCGGCACTGGTTTTAAGATCGCGCCCGCGGTGGGATTGTGTATGTCTGAGTTGATCCTGGATGGAAAGGCCAAGACAGTTGACATTTCGATTTATGCTCCAGGGAGATTTGCGGAAGGCAAAGAGATTTCAGGCAATTACGAGAGTATCTGGCATTAAGGAATAGAACGCAGATGACACGGATTTTAAGGATTTTTACAGAAAAGGGAAAAGTAATTTGCGAGAATCCGTTTAATCTGCATCGTCCGCGTTCTATTTTTTTCCTGTTCTTCTTCCTGACCGCCTGTTCCTATCCAATATCCTCTGTTGCAACAGCCGTACCAACTTCCACAATCGCACTCATGCCGACCCAAACTACCACGCCCACCAATCCGTTGCCAACGCCTGTTCCCATTCCCTCGCACCCGGTTTATAACCTCAACACCACCATCGACTACGACCGCCATTTTGTCACTGTTGACGAGACCATCAACTATCCTAACCACACTAATGAATATCTCAATGCACTCACGCTTGCCGTTGCTACTAATCTGTGGCCTAACTGTTTTCGGCTGGAGAGCCTCATTGTTGGTAACACACCAGTAACCAATTTCACGCTGGACGGACATCGCTTGGATGTTCCGCTTCCAACCCCGCTTTTGCCGGGTTTCGCTACAAAGTTGAATCTGCGCTATAGCCTTGCCCTGCCCTACATGGACCAGCGCAACAGCTACCGCGCTCGTATCTTTGGTTATAGTGACATGCAAACTAACTTGACCAACTGGTACCCTTTCGTTGTTCCGTTCATCGATGGCGAATGGATTATCCACGAACCCTGGTCGCATGGGGAATATCTGGTTTATCCATTGGCCGATTTCGTCGTCGACCTTAAATTTACCAATCCGGAGAATGTTCCTGTGGTTGCAGCCAGTGGGGCTCCTGAGCCTAATGGTGAATTCACCCGTTATACATTGACAGCTGGACGCGCCTTCGCCCTTTCCGCCAGTCACAATTTCGAAGTTGTTAGCTTGAACGTGGGTGATGTAAAGATTTCCAGTTATTACTTTCCGGTCTACAAACGTGCAGGTGAAGGTACCTTAATTGCCAGCAAGCAGGCTATTGAAGTCTTCTCGGAGCGCTTTGGGCCTTACCCACACGAGACATTATCCATCGTGGTGGCAGATTTCATGGACAGCATGGAATTCTCCGCGCTGTACTTTAATAGTCGCTATTTCTACGATCAGTTCGACGGCAGTGCCCAGAACTATCTGACTTTCGTGTCTGTCCATGAGACTGCGCATCAGTGGTGGTTCGAGCAGGTCGCCAATGACCAGGCTCTGGAGCCCTGGTTGGACGAATCGCTTTCTACTTATTCAGAATTAATCTTCTACGAAAGTAAATATCCCGACCTTGTGCCATGGTGGTGGTCTTATCGGATTAACTTTTTCGAACCTAGCGGTTACATCGATATTCCTGTTTATCAGGGTCAAAATGATGAGAACTACAAACTCATTGTCTATTTCAACGGCACACATTTTTTGCGAGATCTGCGCGCCCGTATCGGTGATGAAGCTTTCTATGCTTTTCTGGGTAATTATTTCACCCAAAATATGGGAGAGATTGCATCCAAAGATGATTTCTTCACCATCCTGGATACTCACACTGACGTTGATTATTCAGATATTACCTGGGGATATTTTCGGAACAGGTAAGCTATAGAGACTGTCATTGCGAACGAATGCAATGGCACGGCAATCTCCAGATTAACGGGGAGATTGCTTCGTCGAGCAAAGCTCTCCCCGTCTCGGGCCGGCGCGAGGGCGAACGGCCTCGCAATGACAGAAAGATTTCACTTTCCTATTTAGCCACTTCTCACAAACAAGGAAATCTTATAATGACGCAAAAAGCAATTATTTTCGATCACGACGGCGTAATGGTTAATACTGAACCGTTACACTCACGCGCATGGATCGAAACCCTGGAAAAGCATGGTGTGATGCCGCAGCTGCACGAGAATGGTCTGGTGCATCAGGTGGGCATCACCATTTACGAAAACTGGAAAATCCTGAAATCAACCTACGGATTGACAGAAGATATCAACATGCTCGAAGAGCAACGGGGGCAACTCTATCTGGCTCAACTCAAACAAGCAAAACCAATGGTCGGTTTGGAGGTGTTACTCCGTGCTTTGTACAAAGAGAAACAAAACGGGGGCTTGAAAATCGCCATAGGCTCCTCATCCAATCGAGAATATATCGAGATAGCCTTGAGCAACTTTGGCTTTGCCGATTATTTCGACCTGATCGTTTCTGGCAGGGATGTGGCTCATGGCAAACCAGCTCCGGATATCTACCAAAAAGTAGCACGCGATTTAGGTGTCAGCCCTGAAAATTGCGTTGTTCTGGAAGATACTGCAACCGGAGTGAGGGCGGCTATAGCCGCGCAGATGAAGGTGATTGCGATTCCTAATGCCTATACTGCAGGAAACGACTTTTCAGATGCGGATATTGTCCTCAGTTCATTGGATGCGGGTTGACGTGGAGTTGGTCTATTTGCTTTTGTAATCTTAGTGTCATTACGAGGAGAACACAGCCGACCTGGCAATCTTCTTGATAAATCAAAAAGGGCGGACCAAGGTCTGCCCTATCCACTCTTACTAAGCACTCTGGTATTTTTGTTAATTTAGCGCCAGTCGTTTAATTCTTCTTCCAGCGACTGTACCAATTTATCAAAATCTTCCTGACCACTGGCCTCAGAGATAATCGTATCAAAACTCGCGGCAAGTGCATGTTCTTCTTCAAGAGGTATATTCTGTTCAAGCAGAGGGAAGATTAAATTCTTTAGGCGTTCCAGATGCTTTCGCATTATTGATGAATACTCGCTGGCTGCCCAGCCTACATCTGTGCGCGCACTATCATCTCCCGTTTGCCATTGCTTTGCAGCGCCCATCAATTGTTCAGCAGCTTCACGACTACCGTCTTGATCTGTTCGTAGCGCGCCAATTGGTCCTGTGTCATCAGGAAATCCACTATCACGCAAAGCTTTTATAAGCAAATCTTCCTTCTTGAAAAAACCCTCCTCGACGTACCCATGAATAAACCCGTGTGCTGAAACGAAAAACCCAGGATTGGCAAGCGGGTTGCTACTGAGGATGATCATGGCGTTGCCAAATACATCCAAAAAGCGTTTAATAGTATCCTGGTCTGTCGCTAGTTTTCTGGAGACACGCATATGATTTCCTGCTATTTTGAGATATTAATTATAGCCGAGTATATCATGTCGTGAAAGTAACGAACAAATTACAGCTTGTTCATTCAGAAACGGTAATTACGCCCTGACCGGATTACTCAACTTTCCCAGGCCCTCGATTTCCACATCCACCACATCTCCATCTTCGAGCGCCCCCACACCAGCCGGTGTGCCAGTGAAAAGCAAGTCACCCGGTTCGAGAGTCATGACAGATGAGATATAGGCGATCAAGACGCCAACGTTGAAGACCATATCCCGTGTAGAGGCCATCTGGCGCATCTGCCCATTGACGCGGCAGGTCACAACTGCATCGGCGGGGTTGAACTCAGTGTCTATCCACGGGCCGAACGAGCAGAAAGTGTCGAAGCCTTTGGCGCGCGTCCATAATTCGTCGGAGCGCTGCAGATCGCGGGCAGTGATGTCGTTACCAATGGTGTAGCCGAAGATGTGGTTGTTCGTCTCTTCGGCAGTGATATCCTTACCGCGCTTGCCGATCACAACCACTAATTCCGCTTCGTGTTCCACTTGTAGCGATTGTGGCGGTAAGATGATGCTGTCTCCGTTTGAGATGATCGCGGAGGGTGGTTTCATGAAGATGAGCGGGATTTTCGGGACTTCATTGCCGAGTTCCTTAGCGTGGTCAATGTAATTTCGGCCCACGCAAATGATTTTTGTCGGCAAAGTTGGTGGAAGCAGGTTGACCTCCGAAAGAGGCGTTTGGGCCTCCTTGCGTTTGTAAGATCCAAACAGATTCCCTTGAATCTCTCCAACTTTATCTTCCAAAACCCATCCATATTTTGGGGTCTTTTTTCCTTCTTTATAGCGAATAATGCGCATTATTAGCTCCAATTTTAAAAATTTCGAGTAAAGTGTAACCTGCAACCTTCCAACCTGCAACCCGAAGTGGTGTATAATATCGCTCGCCGGGCGCTTAGCTCAGTTGGTCAGAGCGCTTCGTTTACACCGAAGAGGTCATGGGTTCGAGTCCCGTAGCGCCCACACGAGTCCCATATTTATGGGGCTTTTTCTATCACTGAAGCCCCCATAAGGGGATGATAAGGTCATGGGTTCGAGTCCCGTAGCGCCCACACGAGTTTCGTAAACACGAGACTTTTTTATTCATACCGAAGTCCCTGCGAAGGGTAACGCCTAAAGAATCCAGCATCTGAAGGATTCTTTCTTTTCGAAGAAGCTCCCATGTTCCCAAAAACTGATAGTCAATTGAAAGGTTATTCAAGCATCAAATACATATACAATTTTTTATAGCAAGGAGTAACTTAATGGACGTATATTTGAATAATCTTACTTGACAATAAACTTAACCCTGGAGGTAACAATTATGAATTCTCTCATCCGCATCATTCTCGCCAGCCTTTTATTCACTGGCATACTTGCAGCCTGTGGCGCAGGCACATCACCCGAAGATCAGCAGAACGCGGTTAACACTGCCGTCGCCGGTACGCAAATAGCCGAAGCCTTGGCTCAAGCTACTGTCAATGCCAACGCGTTAACAGCTATGCCTGCCACACCAACTCCTGGCCCCACGGTTGAATACGTCACACTGACGGAGGAAGAACTGGCTACACTGATTGATGAAGCTGTGGCTGAGGCTGTTACCGCCACAGAACAAACCACTACCGCGGTGACCACTACTACCAGTGATGGCACTGTCACCTATGATGAGGTGGAGTACATGTACCCATACTATTACTACGCCGATTATTACGTAGACTATGCCGAAGAACTGATCTACGCTTACTATGACCTGTATGCTGATCTGGCCTATGAAATGCTCTACGCAGTGCAGGTTATCGAATCAGAACTCTCACAATTGAATGACACCCTGACCCTGGTGGCCACTTCACTGGATGAGATGAGCACCACACTCTCACAAGGGCAGGAACTGGCAGCAGAAAGCATTACCCAGTTGCAAGCCGCTGCTCAGCAAACACAGGAACATGTAGCTGCCTTGCAAGAACAAGGCCAGACTATTATGACAACCCTGCAAACCGACCATGAAAATCGATTGAACCAACTTTCGCAAATCCAGGCTGATAACGTTCCCACTGATCGCATCACGGCGTTGCAAACCGGTTTCCAGTTCGTTGATTTCGCAAATAACGCTCTGGCAGACGGAAAGTTCTCCCGCGAGGAGTTGATGGGTCTGGGCCAAATAGGTGTGAATGCTCAAGCTGGGTTTCAGCAATTTGGTGGCGCGGGGGGTGTTGGGAGTAATCTTATTGACTTGAATCAATTCAGTGGGCACTTCAATGAGATTAATACTCAATTTGCCCGTGGGCAAATTCCCCAAGCACGAGGGAATCTGCAACAATTTGAAGTGTCACTTGGTCAGCGGCCTTCTCTCCCCGGAGGAGGCGGGCTGCCCGGTATCGGTCCACTTAAATAGATGCGCCAATTTTCTGGGTAGCCGGGGCGAGTAAAAATATCGTTCCTTAATTGAGAAACACATAAGCATTTCTCAAATGAAAAGGAGACGCTTTTTGAGCGTCTCCTTTTTTGATATTTTGGTGCAAATCAAGCCGTTGCAACCGGGTTGTCTTTATCGTAAACAAAGACTTGCACATCCAGTCCCTGGGTGAGTAAATCAAGAACCGGCTGGAAAGTAGCGTCCTTAATGGCCTGCATGTCCGCGGCCGGTGCGTAGACCGATATACGCGCTTCCTCATCTGAAATCTTAACCACTTTTGATTCCGCACTGCTGCAAGCAGCTTTGATAGTCAATTGGGTTTGTTTGATGGCCTCATCGATCGACATAAATACTCCCGAATAACGTGTTTACATTATAAGAGGAATTTCTCCTTAGTCAAAGGGTGTGAGGGAGTATTCAGGGCTTTCTTAAAGTAAGGTATAAGGGTTGAAAAAAGAGACCTTCCTCGGC
>CAZCPP010000010.1:0-24592 GCA_964500655.1 uncultured Anaerolineaceae bacterium
GTATTCATCCTGTTAAAGTGCATCTTTCATCGCCATAATTGGCGAAGATATTGATTAAGAAGACTCCTTATTATTGATCCGACTGTTCACTTTGTGCCAGGGCTAACGCACCAAGCAAGCCGGCGTCATCGCCCAGGTCGGCAGTCGTAATGGTTAAATTTTCGAGATAACGAGGATAAAAGACATGAGCTTGCAAGCTAGCTTCGAAGGGTTTAAAAAGTAAGTTGCCGCTTTGCGATACTCCCCCGCCAAATATGACAATGGACGGATTGAAAATGTGCAGGAAACTGGCTACGCCAATGCCCAGATATTCCCCTGCGCGATTGTATGCGGCAGTAGCTAGCGCGTCCCCTCGTTTGGCTGCTTCAGCCACCTCTTGTGCATTTAAGTTTTCAACGCTTCTAAGTTCGGACTTTTCACCTGCTTCCATTTGTTCACGGACAAACCGCACGATGGACGGCCCCGCAGCTAGTGCTTCCAGATGACCCTTTTGCCCGCAAGAGCATTCGGGTCCATTGTCTGCTAGAACAGTGACATGTCCTAGTTCAGCTGCCAGGCCGTGATATCCGTGCAGGAGGCGGTCGTTGACGATAACGCCCCCCCCAATGCCGGTACTGATGGTCAGAAAAAGCACGTTTTGATGACCGCGCCCCGCTCCAAATTTCCATTCACCCAGCGCAGCCAAACTGGCGTCGTTATCTAGAAAGACGGGTACACTGAAGTGTTTGCTGGTTTTTTCAGTTAAGGGAAAAGCTTGCCATTCCGGGATATTTGGAGTAGCCAGAATAATGCCGTTAGCCGGGTCGAGGGGACCGGGGGAAGATATTCCAATAGCCTCGACAGATCGATCTTTAGGCCATATAGATTCGATGACTTTGATCAATCGGTCAAAGATGCCAGGTTCTTTGGCGTGACTGCGTGTGCGTTCGTAAGTCAGGGGAGTGAGATTTTCTGATTCGTATGCGGCAGCGCGGATATGTGTCCCGCCAATGTCCACTGCGACGAAGGTGCTCATGCGCGCAATTATACTGGGGGGATATGTAGTCGGCAATGGCTTAAAATGAATTGTGTTGCATTAAACATTGCACGATTGACGTTTGTCATGATAACTGCTAGACTCGCCCTGATGAATAGATCGCAAAGTGATATGGCGCGCTTCCAAGTGGTGCGTCGTTTCTTTCGCTGGTTCGTACCTGGGTTGGGGGTTAAACGTTGGTTTTTACTGGCTGTGGGGGGCATGACCTTGCTAGGGATTGGTCTGGCAATCTTATTACTCGACCTGTACCGGACAGACACTACCAACCAGGTTATTCTCAATATTCTCTCTTACATCTCACTTCGATTCCTGCCGCGTTGGGTTCGTACTGTCATTTTTGGAATGCTGGGTTTGAGCATGATTGGTGTGGGTATATGGGAGTTGAATCGCTCGTTGATGCGACCATTTATGCGGCCTGGTTCCCATGTGGTGGACAGATTGGCAGATTATCGTCGTCGTGGGCGTGGGCCGAGAATCGTAGCGCTAGGGGGTGGACACGGGCTATCTACGTTGCTGCGTGGCTTCAAAGGCCATACACATAATCTGACAGCGGTTGTCACTGTGGCAGACGATGGTGGTTCATCTGGGCGTTTACGCGAGAGCTTGGGTATTCTTCCACCAGGCGACATCCGCAATTGCCTGGCTGCGCTTTCTAATGATGAAGCTTTGTTGGCTCAACTATTCCAGTATCGTTTTAGCGGTGAGCCGGGTTTGAATGGTCATTCGTTTGGCAATCTATTCATTTCCGCCTTAAGCGACATCACCGGGAGTTTTGAAGAAGCAGTAGCGGAATCTGGACGTGTACTATCGGTACATGGGCGTGTTCTTCCTTCAACGTTACATAACGTTAAATTAGTGGCGGATGTACGTTTGCCTCACACCATCAATGAAGTACGTGTGAAGGGCGAGAGTCGTATTCCAGAGGTTGATGGACAGATACGGCGTGTTTGGCTCGAACCAAATGACGCGCCTGCCTTTCCACCGGTGATCCGTGCCATACTTAATGCTGATATGATCGTGATCGGACCTGGTAGCCTTTTTACCAGCCTATTGCCAAATCTACTTGTGCATGACGTTATGGCTGCAGTAAAAGCAAGTCAAGCGATAAAAGCTTATGTATGTAATATCGCCATGCAACCCGGTGAAACCCAAGCCTTTTCCTGTTACGATCACGTTCGAGCGCTAGAAGAGCACGTGGGAGAAGATCTGTTTGATATTGTGTTGTGCAATGAAAATTATGATGTCTCATCAAAGGACACACCCCAATGGGTGATGGCAGATGAAAGATCGCGTAGCGATGTGCGTTTGTATACAGATGACCTGGTAGATTATGATCACCCTTGGCGACATGATTCGCATAAGCTAGCTCAGACTTTAATGAATTTATTTTACGAACGCACTGGTCCATTGGGCGAGTAAACAAATATCCTAATTGTGATAATATCAGCAATTGGGCTGTAATCAAAGTATATCTTATCTCTAAATGGAGGTTTATCATGACAGTTAAAGTTGGAATCAATGGATTTGGTCGTATCGGGCGACAGGTGTTGAAGGCAGTAAAAGAACATCACCCTGGCACACTTGATGTTGTTGCAATCAATGATTTATTTCCTGCCGAAACGAATGCGCACTTATTCAAATACGACTCAAACTACGGGGTTTATTCCGGCGATGTTGAAGTTGTTGGTGGGAACCTGAAGGTAGATGGTAAAAGTATTCAGGTTTTTGCTGAACGTGACCCTGGGGCATTGCCCTGGAAAGATTTGGGAGTTGAGATCGTTATCGAGGCTACCGGTATTTTCCGTGATGCGAGCAAAGATCCTGGCCCTCAAACGCATATTGAAAAAGGTGGTGCAAAAAAGGTTATCGTTTCAGCACCCGGAAAAAACGTTGACCTAACAGTAGTTTTAGGTGTCAATGATGATTGGTACAAAGCAGGGGAACATCATATATTATCGAATGCTTCCTGTACTACCAATTGTTTGGCTCCCCCCATGAAGGTTATCAATGATGAGTTTGGTATTGTCAAGGGATTGATGACGACTATCCATTCTTATACAACCAGCCAGAAAGTTCTTGATCTGGCTGCTAAAGATCTTCGTCGGGCTCGCGCAGCTGCACTCAACATCATTCCGACAACCACTGGCGCAGCAAAGGCTATTGCATTAGTTTTGCCTGAGCTAGAAGGAAAGATTGATGGCTTCGCTATGCGTGTACCTACCCCCACTGTTTCCATTGTTGATTCAGTCATTGAAGTAGAAAAGAATACGACCGTTGAAAAAGTCAACGTTGCACTTCAGGCTGCAGCTGAAGGCCCGATGAAGGGAATATTGGGATTTGAAACCAAACCTTTGGTTTCAATGGATTATAAGGGCGACAATCGCTCATCCATCGTTGATGCGGATCTTTCAAACGTGATGGGTGGGAACATGGTCAAGGTTGTAATGTGGTATGACAATGAGTGGGGCTACTCTTGCCGAGCAGTCGACCTGGCTGCGATGATGGCAAAATCACTTTAGTTTAATAATACCAAACCTTGCGAAGGATTATTCCTTCGCAAGGTTTTTGGAGAATTTCATGTTTAGTAAGAAAACCATTCGCGATATTGACGTGAAGGGCAAACGTGTGCTTGTCCGCGTCGACTTCAACGTTCCGCTTAAAGATGGAAATGTCGGTGATGATACTCGCATCCGCGCGGCTCTACCAACGATAAAATACTTGCTCGAAAACGATGCCTCCTTAGTATTGTGCTCACATCTAGGCCGCCCGAAGGGCCAGCCTCTGCCCGAATATTCCCTCAAACCCGTAGCCGGTTATCTTGCCAAATTGCTAGGACAACAGGTTTCTTTTACAGATGATTGCGTTGGCCCTGAAGCGGAAGCAGCAGCAAAATCCCTCAACCCGGGAGATGTGCTATTGCTAGAGAATACCCGCTTCCATGCTGGGGAAAAGAAAAATGATCCCGTTATGGCAAAACAATTAGCCTCTCTGGCGGATGTCTTTGTAAACGATGCCTTTGGCTCTGCACATCGTGCACACGCATCCACAGAAGGCGTAGCCAAGTTCCTGCCAGCTGCAGCAGGCTTTTTACTCGAAAAAGAGATCAAATATCTGGGCCAAACTATTGCGAATCCCAGTAAGCCTTTTGTAGCGATTCTGGGAGGTGCCAAAATTAGCGACAAGATCGGCGTCATTCAGAACCTATTGACCAAAGCTGACAGCATTTTGATTGGTGGTGGAATGGCAAACACGTTTTTCAAGGCACAAGGTTATCCTGTCGCTGATTCGTTAGTAGAGGACGAAGCCTTGGGGACGGCTAAAGAAGTACTCATTCAAGCAGGTCCAAAAGTGCGCCTTCCTGTAGACGTGGTTATTGCTGATAAATTTGACGCTGCTGCGGAATATAAAACAATGGCAACCGGCCCAATTCCGGATGGCTGGCGTATCCTGGATATTGGCCCTGAATCGGTTACTCATTATGCCAAGGTCATCCAGGATGCAAAAACTGTGGTCTGGAACGGTCCGATGGGCGTGTTCGAATTTCCAGCCTTTGCCAAAGGCACTTTGGGCATTGCGCAGGCTGCGGCTGAGTCTGATGCAGTCACGATCATCGGCGGGGGCGAGTCGGCTGCAGCAGTCAAGCAGTCCGGTTTGGCTGATAAGATTTCCCACATCTCAACCGGTGGCGGCGCTTCTCTGGAAATGCTAGAGGGGTTAGTGCTTCCCGGGTTGGCTGCCTTGCAAGATAAATAGCCCCACAGCATATTGTAATTTGATAGCGCGATATTTTTCTCGCGTTATTTTTTGCATCCCGCTTACGAAGCGGTAATGTTTTTTACAACTAAGTTGGGCTATAATGAAAAAAATTTTTACATTGGAGAAAGCGTATGCCCTTCGCTGAAGGTGAAAATATAGGCCCATACCGAATTATGGAGAAACTCGGCCAGGGCGGCATGGCAACCGTATTCAAGGCCTATCATGCTGCGCTGGATCGTTTTGTAGCGCTCAAGGTACTGCATCCAGCTTTTCATGAAGATCAAACATTTACTGGTCGCTTCCAGCGTGAAGCGCGTGTGGTTGCAAAACTAGAACACCCGAGTATTGTGCCAATTTACGACTATGCAGACCAGGAGAAACGTCCTTATCTAGTTATGAAGTACATCGAGGGGGTGACGCTAAAATCAAGATTATCCCAAGGCCCGTTGAATGCAACCGAGATTAGCCAGGTAGTGGATGCTGTCGGTTCGGCGCTGGCATACGCGCACGATCAGGGAATTCTGCATCGCGATGTTAAACCTTCCAATGTATTGATTAATGAAGAAGGGCAAATGTACCTGGCTGATTTTGGCTTGGCGCGCATCGCCCAGGCAGGCGAATCAACACTTTCTTCCGATTCGATTATGGGCACGCCGCAATACATTTCCCCGGAGCAGGCACGCGGTGATAAAGATTTGGATTTAGGCACCGATATCTATTCCTTTGGGGTGATGCTATATGAAATGGTTGTTGGTCAGGTGCCATTCAGCGCTGACACACCTTTCTCGATCATTCACGATCATATTTATACAGCTTTACCAATGCCGCGTGCCATCAACGATAAGGTGCCCGAAAGTGTAGAACTTGTTTTGCTCAAGGCACTGGCCAAAGAACGCGCTGATCGATATGAAGATGTCCCATCGATGGTGAAGGCTTTCAAAGCTGCCTGGGAATCGGCAGGGATCCCGATGAAGGGGACAGCATTAACCTTACCAACTGCTGCGGTAAAGAAAGGCAAAAAAGCAGGTAAAACGAAAGTAGCTAGCGACGCAAAAACGGCAATTGGTAAAGAACCCAAAAAGAAAAGATCACCTTGGCCATTTATAGCTGCAGGTGTTTTATTGACAATTTGTTGCCTGTTTATTTTTGTAGTCACCCGGGAGAATCGCAACAACCCAGGCTCAATTAATGGCCAGGATCCAGTTTCCACCGAAGTGGTGGATGTACCCCCTGATGAAAAACCAACTCGACCAAAACCTTCGCCATTGCCACCAGATCGTGAAAAACTGCCTCCTGAGGTTCAAGCCGCCAAGCAAATTACTGAAGCCCACCCGGAAGATCCGTATGCACAACTAGAATTGGCATTAGCATTCTGGGATGCGGACATGGAAAGACGTGCTTATGAAACCTTAAATCATGCTGCTGAACTGGCCAAAGGTGATATCGATTTCTTGATCGAGGCTGGCAACAGGTTCCATGAGCGTGAGGCCTGGATCGGATCAACTGCCATGTATTTACGCGTTCACAAACGTACCGGTCTTCGTGGTAAAGTACCAGAAGAAGTCGAGATCAACTTCCGAGAAGCAGTCTATATGGCTGCTCCAGACCCACAACTGGAAGCCGTGTATCCATTGATCGATGAAATCATGAGGGTTGATCAACCCATCGGTCAAGTGGCCCAGGCGCGGCATGCTTACTATGCGGGGAGATTTGATGATGCTCAGGTTTATCTTGAACCTGGTATGTACGAGTCCACTCTTCTGGAAGGGGAAATTGCGGTCATAGAGCAGCGATATGACTTTGCAGAAATTGCGTTGCAGTCGCTATTGGCTGATCTAGATGTGCCTCTCTGGATCCGTGCAATGGCTGACGATTTAATGAACCGTATTCCCTAGTACATCTATCATTATAAAAAAGTAATCCGGTTTATTTAAAGGAAAAGCTTTAGGAGATCAATGCGTACACCTATTGTTGCTGGAAACTGGAAAATGAATAAAACTGTCGAGCAGGCTCGCTCATTGGTCTTCTCGATAAGCCTTAAATTACGCGAGATCCAAGAAGTTGAGAAAGTACTTTGCCCACCTTTCCCGGCACTTTTGGCGATCTCGGCTTTATTGCAAGGCACTGACATCTTCCTTGGAGCGCAGAATCTGCATTGGGAGGAGAAGGGCGCCTATACCGGTGAGGTGGCTCCCGATATGATCGCTGAATTTTGTAAATTCGTCATTATTGGACATTCAGAACGGCGCGCCTACTTTGGCGAAACGGATGAGACGGTCAATCGAAAATTACATGCAGCCATAAAACACGGCCTGATACCGATTGTTTGCATGGGTGAGACGGAAGAGGAATACGAATCAGACCAGACGGGTGAGGTGGTTCGCCGTCAAATCAGCCAGGGACTGGCTGATATCGATTCTGCCAAGGTTGCAAATATTATCATTGCCTACGAACCTGTTTGGGCAATTGGAACTGGAAAGGCGTCCAGCCCCGAGAATGCAAATGCTGTGTTAGCGGACCATATCAGGCCAGCATTGGCAGAATTATATGGTGATGATACTTCCCAGGATATCCGCATCCAGTACGGTGGATCAGTAAATGGCTCCAATGCAGCCGAGTTCTTCAGTCAGCCAGATATTGACGGGGCGCTAGTGGGCGGCGCCAGCCTGAAATCGGATGAGTTCGTGGCTATCACGCAGGCGGCCACCTCCTAACTCTTATACTCCTCTCCTTGATTGGGGATATTGATGCTCTCATCGTTTAACGGCTTGATGTGGTTCACCCTGATGCTGGTGCCATTGATTGCGTTTCAACGCGTGCTACATCGAGAGATCCAATCCGTATTGTTTATCACCTCCAGGGGCAATGCTAAGTTGACTATGGCGATCTTCTCCATTTTGTTTTTTCCAGGTGTGATTTTGCATGAGTTCAGCCATTTTGTTATGGCAAAGTTATTGTTCGTGCGCACACGTAACTTTTCGATCATCCCCAAGATGATGCCGCAGGGGTACCTGCGCATGGGTTACGTGGAAGTCGCCAAAACAGATTTTCTTCGCGATGCCTTGATCGGCGCTGCACCGTTGATTTTGGGAAATATAGTGGTTGCGTATATTGCCATCTTTCGGTTATATCTAACCCCACTTTGGGAGGTTTTCCGCAATGGACAGATGAATCTGTTTTGGCTGGGAATCAGCTGGTTGCCTAACGTTCCGGATTTTGCATTATGGTTCTACCTGACCTTTGCAATCAGCAGTACCATGTTGCCCTCCCAATCAGACCGGAATGCCTGGCTACCGCTTGGATTTTCGATAATGATATTGATTTCGCTGGCACTCTTTGCCGGAGCTGGTTCCTGGATGATGACCAATTTAGCTCCGCCTTTGAACAATTTCCTGCGATCTGTGGCCACTTTATTCGGCTTGAGTGCCATTGTGCACGCCGTTTTGATTCCACCCGTCATGTTGATACATAAACTCTTAGCCCGCTGGCTAGGCTGGGATGTGGGTAAATGAAGAAATCACTCCAAGTTTCAAAACTTATTGTTTTGATAAACCTTTTGATTTACCTTCAGCTGATGGTCTCTCATCAATAATTATTATTTGCAGATAGCTCGGCTTCCCTTTGAATGTTTTTTAAAACTTTATTAGCAAGTAGAACATGGATTGGTTTTATGAAAAACCACCATAATTTTTCCTCTGGGCTTGGATTTTCTGCCACTAAACCAAAACTCAGCAAAGTCCCGTTCTCGGTTGTGCTTAGAACATACCCTGTCTGGCAATTAAAAAAGCGGGATTTCAGGTCAAGGATATATCGACTTGGCCTTTCGACTTCAATGAGAGTAAATGGCCCTAGCGAGGATCCAATTTCTATAGGTTCATTATTTGTCTTTTTCAGACTATCCGCAGTGGTTACCCTCCACCCCGTTTTGATACTATCGATCAAAACCAGTCGGATGAACAAAAACGCCCTTGTATCAAGTATCTTGAATGTTGGGAAAGGATTATTTTCAAATTGTTGAAATACTTGCTCTGGGGAGGATTTAATTTCAAATTTTCTTTGATCTGTGATCATTTGGAAACTCCTACACACCTATTAGTTGCCAAGCGAGGATTCCTCAAGTTAACAAATTTTAGCAGTTAAGGTTCAATTCGCAACACCTTCGCGCCTCGAATCTTCCCCTGTCGCAGCTCCACGAGCGCCTGGTTGGCGTCCTCCAAAGCATACTCCTGATACTCTGGCCGGAGACCTACCTCGGCGGCTAAGGCCAGGAATTGTCGCACGTCCTTCCGGGTCACATTTGCGACAGATTTGATTTCCTTCTCCATCCATAGATGTGACGGGTAATCTAGCATGAGCAGATATTCTTTATCACCCTCTTCTTTGCGGATCGCATTCACAACCAGTCTGCCACCGTTATTGAGATTTCTCAAGCCCTCAACAATTGGTTTCCAAACGGGTGTTGTGTCGATAATGGCGTCCAGTCTCTGTGGGGAAGTAGCTTCGATCCCACCGGCCCAGGCTGCTCCCAATGACCGGGCAAATTCCTGCTCCTCGGGGTTGCGTGTGAATACGAAGATCTCAGTCGCTGGATACAAGTGCTGGGTCATTTTAAGCACCAGATGGTTCGACCCGCCAAACCCGGTTAATCCGAGTGACTGGCCATCACGCAGATCCGTTAGCTTCAGCGACCGGTAACCAATTGCGCCGGCACATAGCAGCGGAGCAGCTTCCGAATCGGATAATGAATCAGGGATGGGGTGTGTAAACTCCGCTGGAGCGGTCACATACTGCGCATAGCCACCATTTACGTCCCGCCCTGTAGCGCGAAAATGGGCACACAGGTTCTCTTCGCCGGCAACGCAATGCTGGCATTCACCGCAGGTGGAGAATACCCAGGCAACACCGACTCTCTGCCCTTTATCTGGTCCTTCTTCGATCGTACCGACAACCTGATGCCCCAATATTACGGGCAGTTCCGGTGGAGGTGTCCGCCCTTCAATTTCATCTAATTCGGTGTGACAGACCCCGCAGGTCGAAACGCGGATGAGCACCTCGTCCTCCTTAGGAATGGGTTTCGGTAACGTGCGCAGGCTGAGGGGCGTCGGATGCGAGTTAACATCTACTAATTTGGTCAATACCATCGCTTTCATAGCGAACTCATTTTCAATACAAGAATGGGATAAATCGCTTGGTCTTTTGCATGTAATCCTGATACGCGTCACCAAAAAATTGGATACATTCCTGTTCGTCTGCATTAGCGGTCGCGATCAGGAAGGTGGTGGTAACCAGTGCCAGAGCACCACCCGTTAGACTTGGTGCTTTGAAGAAGATACCCCAGACGAGCAACAAAAGCGAGCTATAAAGTGGGTGGCGAATATAGGCATAGATGGCAGTTGTGACCAATGTGGATGTCTTTTCGAAGGCCAGCAGGCTGGGATCACCCGGGCGTTCTTCAGTCTGTTGGCCGCGTGTACGCAAGGATCGCACGCCAAGAATTAGCGGCACCAGACAAGCGAATAGTAATATCCATGCGATGAGTTGATTCCATGAGAATGGGTCGATGAACCATTTTTCGACGTTGAGCAGGAATAACAGCAAGATGCATTCCCAGGCAAAGAAGCGGTAAAAGCCATGCGAACCCTTTTTTCGCAAGGATATTCTGGAAATGTAAAGCAGCCCCATCGTTCCAAAGATAAATAGGATTAATTTCCACATAAGGACCCCTTTCTTAGCAAATGATTATTTCTTCAGTTCCAACTTGGCACGCACGCTGGCTGTTTTTTCGGCCATCTTCTGGTTTCTATCTGTGCGTGTACTAATCTTGATCTGCGTGGCGATGCGGGGAACCTGCATCGCATGCAATTTTTCATGGCAGGTTTTGATGGCTTGCATGACGGTATCCCATTCACCTTCAAGATTGGTGCCGTTAGCATGTAATTCGTAGGATAAATCGGTAGCTGCAAGTATATTTTCGCAGGCTGCAACGTACTTTGACAACGACAATCCTACACCTAGGGGAATGATGGTGAATTCTGCAATTGCTTTCATTTTTTATCCTGTTCCAAATTGCCTGTCGCCCGCATCGCCCAAACCTGGAACGATGTAGGCGTGCTTGTTCAAGTGATCGTCAATGGCTGCCAGGTGAATAGGGATATCTGGATGCGCATCCTGCATGACTTTAATACCATCCGGTGCGGCGATCAGACCGACGAATTTGATCTTTTTGACTCCCCAGCGTTTCAATACGTTAGCGGTGGCGGTGGCCGAACCACCGGTGGCAAGCATTGGGTCTAGAATGAGGCAAACAGAGACAGTTGGCTCAATGGGGAGTTTGATGTAATATTCCACCGGTTTGAGGGTCTTTTCGTCTCGATACAAGCCGATATGCCAGACTTCGGCAGTGGGCATCAATTCCCATATCCCCTCAACCATCCCTAATCCTGCGCGCAAGATGGGCACCAGCCCAATCTTTTCTTGTAGTTCCTGCCCGGTGAAAGTAGTCAGCGGGGTATCAAACTCGCGTGGGGTAATAGCGAGATCGGAAGTGGCTTCGTATGCAAGCAGGGCAGATATCTCGCGTACCAGTTCACGGAATTTCTTGGGGCTGGTAGTCTTATCTCGCAAGCGACTGAGTTTGTGGGCAACCAATGGATCTTTCGATTCGTAGACGTTCGACATAAGGCCTCCTGAAATGATTTTTCCCACGTTCTAAAACTAGACACAAGTTTAATACAGAATACGGGATTTATTATAGCCTCGAAGGTGAGTTTCGACCCGTGACTCGAGGTTTATTTTTCGCTACACTGAAGATGTCATGAATATAAAATTTCGTGCGGAAGTGCCTGATGGTGACCAGTTTTGGAATTTGTTTCAAACCACGGGCTGGAATGAGAATTATCAACTAACCTCTCAAGAATTGATAGAAGCCTTGCGGTCTAGTTGGTATTTGCTAGCTGCATATAAGGGTGAAAAGTTGATTGGATTTGGACGACTGGTCAGCGATGGTATCTTGCATGCCATGATCTATGAATTGATTGTCTTACCTGAATACCAGGGACAGGGTATTGGCGGGGAGATTTTGGAAAGGTTGATTGACTATTGTCAAGCTGCGGGTGTGCGCGATATTCAATTGTTTTGCGCACGCGGGAAACGGAAATTTTACGAAAAGCGCGGATTTGTTGCGCGACCTGATGAGGCACCAGGTATGCAACTTGTTCGCCGAGGAGATTGAGATGAAATTGAATGGTATTCACATTTTACTCACTTATCAGTGCACCTTCGAGTGTGATCATTGTTTCGTGTGGGGCAGCCCGTGGCAGACAGGCACGCTTACAACAAAGCAAATCAAAGTCATATTGGAGCAGGCCCAGAATGTGGGTGTCAGTTCGATTTATTTTGAAGGTGGTGAGCCGTTTCTCTATTACGCCCTCCTTTTACGCGGGGTAGAGTTGGCGCATGAGATGGGTTTCAGTGTGGGCATTGTATCTAACGCATATTGGGCACACACCCTCGAAGATGCGCTGGTCTGGCTCAAACCGTTTACCGGAAAGATCGAAGATTTGTCCGTCAGCTGCGATCTCTTCCACTTTAGTGAAGAGATGCTGAAACAGGCTCAAAATGCAGTCGCTGCGGCCGAACAGCTGGGCATTCCGGTGGGCACCATCAGCGTGGCGCAACCCGAAGATGCGGATGCGCCCAGCAGCCAGGGGCAACTGGAATCTGAAGCAGCGGTCATGTTCCGTGGGCGGGCAATCCAAGAGTTAGTTCCACGTGTAGCCAAGCAGTCCTGGGAAAATTTCACCGAGTGCCCGCATGAAGATTTGCGCGATCCGGGGCGCGTACACCTCGATCCGTTGGGCAATCTACATATTTGCCAGGGGATTTCAATCGGAAATTTGTTTGAGAAGCCGTTGGTGGAAATCTGTGCTGAGTATGACCCGGATGAGCACCCCGTGTGTGGACCTATATTGAATGGTGGACCAGTTGCTTTAGTGAGTGAGTACAATTTACCGCATGCATCTGAATATGCCGATGCCTGCCACCTGTGCTACGAAGCGCGATCAGAGCTGAGAGCGCGCTTGCCCGAAACCCTGACACCTGACCAAATGTATGGAGAGTTTTAGACTGGATATTCCCTCACCCTAACCCTCTCCCCCAGGAGAGGGGACTCAGGAGTAATAATGACCGGAAATGACTTTGTAAAATTCTTATTGCGAACGCCCTTTCATATCTTCATAGGCAAAACCATATTGATTACCGTCACAGGACGAAAGACGGGTGTGAAATACACCACCCCGGTAGGATATTACCGTACAGATGATACGTTATGGGTGCTCACCAGCCGTGACCGCACCTGGTGGCGCAATGTGCGTGATGGGGCGCAGGTATCCCTGCGCTTACATGGCAAAGTGGCAGATGGCTTTGCCGAAGCTATTTTGGACGAAGAAGCGGTTGCAACTCAAATGAGTGAGTATCTGAAACACGTCCCGATGGCGGCCAAACCGATGGGTGTGCGAGTAGAAAACGGTGAGCCGCATCCTGAAGACGCGGCTCACCTGGCAAAAGAACGGTTGTTTATCAAAGTACAATTACAATAATTTGATATCAAGGATACTTTTTTCCTATCTAATTTGAAATATCTTTAGAATCGGATGCTCCCATAATTGTTCGTGCTCCCGGGAAAACGAGACGTTGGAACATGTGCGTCATCTCTTCTGGTGAATACGATTTTCCAGCTTCCAACCACCAATCTACACAGCTTAAAAGGGCTGCACTGAAATAAGCAGCTAACAAATCAATCGGCACTTCAAATAGGATTGGAATGGGATCGTTTTCGACCTTAGTTTGCATAAACTCAGTAATTGTTTGTGTGATGATCTTGCGGATGCGTTCAATAATGCGGTCAGACTTTTCATTCTTTAAGATAATGTTATAGAGATCGGAATTGTTGGCCACATGCTGAAATACCATTAAGAATGGGGGAGCTGGTTTGTTCTCATTTGTCGAACTGGCGTTTTCCAAATCTGGAAACCAACTTGAGAAAGGAATTTCTGAAAGACTGCGAGCGCGCTCATTTGCCAGTTCGTTGAATTCATCCACCAGCAAGTCTTCTTTGTCTTTGTAGTGCAAGTAGAATGTTGCCCTACCGAGGTTAGCCCGCTGTGTTATTTCCTCAACAGAAATGAGGTCGTACCCCTTTTCCTTGATTAGCTCCAGCAGCGCTTTTCGCAGTGCTTGGCGGGTACGTTGAATGCGTCGGTCTGTTTTATGTTTGTTTTTCATAAGCTAACAATTTTGATAGTACTCTTGATTGAGGTTGACAAAACACAACGCTTTATTATAATAGACAAAGTCTAATATTGAACAAAGTCTATTATAATTCATATCCCCATTTGCGATATAGATGATTTAGTGATAACTACAAAAGTATTTTGAGGCAGCTGTGACCACCTCTCACGAAAGACGACAACATAATAACGCCCCTCCGTCATTGATTGATTTACGTGACGTTATTAAAATCTACTCCACTGCAGCTGGGGAATTCACCGCGTTGAAGGGTATCAACACGCAAGTGCAAAAGGGAGAGTTCCTGGGTGTAATTGGTAAATCAGGCGCAGGCAAATCCACGATGCTCAACATGATCACAGGTGTGGATGACATCACGACCGGCGAAGTCATCGTGCGGGATAATGGATCAGAGACCAATGTCCATCAACTGGATGAAGATGAACTAGCTCTCTGGCGCGGGAAAACGATGGGCATCGTTTTCCAATCTTTTCAGTTATTACCCATGCTCACTTTGGTAGAGAACATTAGTTTACCGATGGATTTATGTGGCTTATATCGCCCGCGTCGCAGTCGTGCGCGAGCGCTTGAATTGCTTGAAATGGTGGAGCTTGAAGAACACGCTTATAAACTCCCGGCGTTCATTTCCGGCGGTCAGCAACAGCGGGTTGCAATTGCGCGTGCGCTAGCCAACGATCCACCTATCCTGATCGCGGATGAACCAACAGGTAGTCTGGATTCTGTCACCGCAGATAACATCTTTTCTGTTTTCGAGAAGTTGGTTACAAAACAGGGCAAGACCATCATTATGGTGACACACGACAAGTCAATTGCGCCACGTTTCAGCCGAACACTGCGCATCGTGGACGGGGAGTTAGCGGATCCGATTGAAAATGAGAAACCCGTTCTTGAGCCGGTAGCAGACAAAAAAGGTCGGAAGAAGCGACGGTGGCTATGGTAGCGGCCCCCCTCCAGTCCCCCCATTCCCGCTCATCTAGTGATGAGTTGTCTTCACGTTCTACCGAACGAGAATGGGGGGAAGACAAGGGGGGTAACGAATTAATCCAGATGCGCGGCGTGGTCAAAACGTTTTCGAATGCGGCGGGAGACTTCACTGTGTTGCATGGCATCGATCTGACCATCAGGCACGGTGATTTCGTGGCCGTTGTGGGAAAGTCAGGTTCTGGGAAATCCACTTTGCTAAATATGATCACGGGTATAGATCATCCGACTGGGGGACAGGTTGTCATCAGCGGTACAGACATTTACGAATTGACCGAGAGCCAGCGCTCGCTGTGGCGTGGGAAGAACTTGGGCATCGTGTTTCAGTTCTTCCAGTTGTTGCCCATGCTGACCTTGCTTGAAAACGTAATGTTGCCAATGGATTATGTGGGGTTGTACGGTTTCGATGAGCGTCCCAAAAAGGCCATGCAATTGCTAGAAATGGTCGGGTTAGAAAATGCGGCCCATAAACTACCTTTAGGAGTTTCTACCGGACAGCAGCAAGCAGCAGCAATTGCGCGCGCCCTGGCGACGAATCCGCCCTTGTTGGTAGCCGACGAGCCAACTGGCAATCTCGATTCACGCGCAGCGGAAGCTATTATTGATTTATTCGAAGAGTTGGTTGAAAACGGCAAGACGATTGTTATGGTGACGCATGACCCCTCGATGACTTCGCGTACATCACGGACTGTGACTATATCAGATGGCATCTTGATCAATGAAATCGTGGCTCAAGCCTTGCCTTTGTTGACTCATCCCCAAATGCTGGCAATAACACAAAAGCTCGAACGACGTGTTTACCAACCCGGCGAGTCGATCATTCACAGTGATGCGCAAGTGGATCATTTCTTCATGATCGAAAGCGGGAATGTGGACATCGTGTTACAAGGCAAACGCAGAAAAGATGCGGTCATAGCTCGCTTGGGAGCCGGAGACTATTTTGGCGAGATCGAGTTGCTCCGTGGGGGTAAGCCAGTTGCGAATGTGCGCGCTGGGGCGGAAAGCCCGGTGGAATTAATGTTACTCTCTCGCGCAAATTTTAATCATATGTTGGCTGAGTCACCTCTCACACAAGAAGCAATTTCCAGCATGGTGCAGGAGCGCCTGAAAGAGCATAAAGCTGAAAACCGCCGTGGAAAAAGGCGTTTGTTTGGATAAATGATGAAACCTCGATGGCGTAAAGTTTTCCTCGATCTATTCGAAAATAAAGGCCGTACCGCGCTGGTAGTTTTTTCTATTGCAGTAGGTGTCTTTTCCATTGGCGTGATTGCCGGTGCGTATGTCATCATTTCAAATGACATGAGCATTACATACGCGGCCAATAACCCTGCAAACATTGAAGTCCGCATGGATGATTTCGATGAAACTATGCTCACCACCATTCGCAATACGCGCGGGATCGCAGAGGCTGAAGGACGCCGGGTGTTCAATATGCGCGTCCGCACGATGGGTAACGAACAATGGAGTACGCTTGATATCATAGCAGTAGATGACTTTGAGGAGAATAAAGTCAACCTGCTAGACCTGATAGAAGGGCAAGTCAAGCCTGAGAAGGACGAAGTCATTTTAGAACGCGATGCGCTGGATGAATTGGACGTCCGGGTTGGACAGGATTTGATCTTCGAATTGCCGGATGGCACTACAAAATCACTTGAGATAGTAGGTTTTGTTCAGGACCCGACCACTGGCGCGGATGATTTTCTGGCTCCCCCGTTTGGATACATCACGATGAATACCTTGCCTACAGTGCACCAAGTGGAATTATTCAATCGTGTGTTTGCAACGGTTTCAGACAATCAGGACGATATGCCACACATCCGTGCGGTGAGTGCAGACGTGAAAGATAGAATCGAAAAGGGTGGCATAGAGGTATATCGTACTAACTTCTCGAAGACGCATGAACACCCAATGGCTTCTACGATCAATGCCATTCTCGGCATATTATTGGCACTGGGTGTGCTTATCGTTTTCCTGTCAAGTTCGTTGATCGCCAACACACTCAACGCACTTCTTAACCAACACTTGCGTCATATTGGCGTAATAAAGCTGGTTGGTGGGCGCAATCGCCAAGTCTTGAATATGTACCTGGTTTTGATCGTTGTCTTCGGCTTGTTGGCGTTAGCGATGGCAGTTCCTTTTGGTGGTATGGGCGCCTATGGACTGGCATCCTTCATCGCCGACCAGATGAGCTTTAACTTGCTTGGGTATCGGATTGTTCCATTAGCATTTGCCATTCAAATCACGGTTGGTTTATTTGTGCCAGTAATTGCGGGCTTAGCGCCGGTAATTTCCGGATCACGGGTGACGGTTTTGCGCGCTATCAGTGGAGACCTGGCTACCGATGGTGGTGGGCAGGCTGAAGGTGGAGAGAAGCGAGTATCACGTTGGGATCGGTTCCAAACCCGGGTCACAAATGTGCTGGCGCGGCGTGGCATGCACATCCCGCGCCCGGTATTGATCTCACTCCGTAATACTTTCCGCCGACGAGGCCGTCTGCTCCTGACCCTGTTCACCTTAACGATGGGTGGCGCAATATTTATTGCAGTGTTCAACGTGCGAGTGACTTTACATGAGTATATGGGAGCGATAGGGCAATACTTTATTGCCGATGTGACCGTGGACTTTGACGACGCCTACCGCTTGCGGGAAGTTCAGCAATATGCCATGCAGGTGGATGGGGTTGTGTATGTAGAGGGTTGGCAATATTCCGCGGTGGAAGTGCTTTTCCCGGATGGATCGGTTGCGGAGAATATCAGTGTACTTGCCCCACCAGCGGATAGCGCCCTCGTCAAACCGATCCTGGTAGAAGGCCGCTGGATCCTCCCTGATGATGTGCGTAAATTAACTGTCAGCGAAGCAATTTTCGATGAATTTCCGGATTTAATAGCGGGCGACACGTTGCGAATGAAGGTCAACGGGCAGGAAGAAGACTGGCAGGTTGTAGGTATTTTCAAGTTTGTCGGGCAACAGGGCAACATCGGGTATGCGCCATATGAATATATCTCGCGTATGAACAACCTGACGAACCGTGCATTTTCATTTCGGATTGTCACTGAAACACATGATCGGGAATATCAAGATCAGATGGCGGAAACTTTTGATCGTTATTTTCGGGATAACGGGTTCAAGGTGCGCCAGGCGGAAGCTGGATTGGCTTCACTAGATACCGCCCTCGAAAGCCTGGATATTTTAGTCACGTTTCTGCTTATTATGGCCTTATTGACCGCCTCTGTGGGCAGTATGGGCTTGGCCGGCACAATGGGCATGAACGTGTTGGAGCGCACCCGTGAGATCGGTATCATGCGCTCAATCGGAGCAATTGACGCTGTTATTATGCGTACCATCATTGCTGAAGGGGTGGTGATCGGTATGCTCTCATTTGGAATGGCAATCATTTTCTCAATTCCCTTTACATATTTACTCTCTACCATTGTCAGCTTGGCGATCTTTGAGACGCCTATTCAAGTAATATTCACCTTCACTGGCTATTTGATCTGGCTGGCGTTGGTGCTGATCTTATCGGCCATTGCGAGCATCCTGCCTGCGCGCAACGCAGCTCACTTGACGATCCGTGAGGTATTGGCATACGAATAAAATTCCTCACCCTCTTCTAGCGGAAGAGGGGATAGGGGTGAGGCAAAAGGAAGGTACACATGAAAAAATTGACCTATTTACTACTGCTGAGTACAGCCTTGGTTCTACCACTAACCGCCTGTAGCGGAGAAGATGTAATGCCAACGGCTCAACCCGACCCTTTGCCTGTTGAGGCGGTTATCGCAGAGGGACATCTCGTCCCCAACGACGATCTGACGCTTTCGTTCACTGTACGGGGCAAAGTAGACGAGATCCTGGTTGAAAAGGGAGATGCTGTACAAGAGGGAGACGTACTCGTCCGCCTGGCAGATCGGGAGCAGGCTGAGGCTGTGTTGGCAGCGGCTCAACTTGAATTAACAACTGCGCAACAGGCTTACGATGATCTAATCCGTACAGAGGGGTTGGGTCGCGCGGATGCCTGGCAGGCGCTTATGGATGCGCAAATCGTGCGCGCAGAGGCTGAACGTGAGTGGGAAGACCTGAACATTGATAACATCGATGATCGCATCGAAGATCGTGAAGCGGATGTCAAAGATCGTAAAGAAGATTTAGACGATGCGCAGGAAGAGTACGATAAATACAAAGATTTAGATGAAGATAACTCGAAACGCAAGGACGCTGAGGATGATCTCGAAGATGCTCAGGAAGATTACAATGAAGCCCTGCGCGATTTAGAAGAAGAGCTTCGCGAAAGGGATGCTGTTCGTGCAGAGTTAGACGAGGCTTTAGCTGCCGAAACCGAAGCTAAACGTAAATATGAGCTCACACTCGATGGCCCGGATGCCGAGCAATTGACATTACTGGAAGCGCGCCTGAATAATGCGAAAGCACAAGTTGCTTCTGCTGAGAACAACCTTGCCAATTATGAACTCAAAGCCCCTTTTGACGGCAAAGTGATGGACATCAATGTTTCTGTTAATGAAATGGCAGGCCCGGAAAGCTGGGCCGTCATCGTGGCAGATACCAGTAAGTGGTATATCGAAACCAGCGATCTAACTGAGCTCGAAGTAGTAGATGTAGCCGAAGGTCAAAAAGTAAATATATTAGTAGATGCCTTGCCAGAAATTGAAATTGACGGCGTTGTGGAAGAGATCAGTCAATCATTTAGGTCACAGGGCGGGGATATTTTGTACACTGTCAGCATCCGTGTTGAAGATGTCGATGCGCGCATGCGCTGGGGTATGACCGTTGAATTGACATTTGAGCCATTAGAATAATTGAAACTACCCACAAGTAATAAAATTAGCCTCCAGGATTTCTCCGGAGGCTAATTTTCCGTAAAATTAATTAGCAGTATCATCGTGTGATTATCGCTTCCCGCTCCGGCCCATTACCAACCCACCCTACTTTTACCCCGACCATTTTTTCCACTGTTTCTACGTACCTCTGCGCTTCGCGCGGCAGGTCTCCAAATTGACGGATACCGCGAATATCGCTGTGCCAGCCCGGTACTGTCTCGTAGACAGGTTTGGCACGCTCAAGTTGATAGGAATCCAGATCGTAATAATGAACTGATTTGCCATCCAGTTCATAGCCGGTACAGATATTGATTTCCTTGAACGCGCTCAGAATGTCCAACTTGGTCAAAAAGAGCGTATCTACACCACTGACCATGGTTGAAAAGCGAACCACTTCCGTATCTAACCAGCCACCACGACGGATGCGTCCGGTTGTGGCTGCGACTTCGCTCAATGTTTCCATGACAAATTCATCGTCCAAAATCTCGGTTGGCATCGGGCCGGCACCGACTCGCGTGGTGTAGGTTTTGGTGACGCCAATGATACGACTGATGTCACGTGGCGGGATGCCAAGCCCGGTCGTAGCCGCCGATGCGATAGTGGTGGAACCGGTTACAAAAGGATATGTGCCCCAGTCAGTATCCAGGCAGCTTCCCATTGCTTGTTCCAGCAAAAACTTCTTATTGATTTTTAGCCCATCTTGCACAATTGGAAATAACTCACAGATGAATGGCTTGATCTGATCGTAATAACCCAAGTATTCATTGTATACCGTGTCGAAATCGAGCAGCTCACCACCTAAAGCAATTATGATTTTGTTCTTGAGAGTCAATTGCATCTTTAGCTTATCAGCGAAGATTTCTATGTCCGAGAAATCACTCCAGCGGATGCCGTTATAGCTGACCTTATCCGCAAAGGTAGGGCCGATCCCACGCCGTGTTGTACCGGTCGCACTTGCGCCTTTGCTTTCTTCGTACAGCCCATCCAGTAATTTATGATAAGGCATAATGACGTGGGAACGGGGCGAGATCAGTAACCGTTCATCCAGGTCAAGGCCTGCATCTTGCAATGATTTGATTTCTTCCAGCAACACGGCCGGGTCGATAACAACACCGCCGCCGATTAGGCAAGTAACCTGTGGATAAAAAACACCTGACGGTACCAGGTGAATTTTAAATTCACCGAAATCATTGACAATCGTATGCCCGGCATTATTCCCACCATTGTAGCGGGCGGCGTAATTGAAATCCCCGGCAAAGGTGTCTATCGCCTTGCCCTTACCCTCATCCCCCCATTGCGTACCTAAAACGATCGTGACGCTCATGATTCCTCACTATATATTAGTTTGTAACCTTCGTTCAGGAACGCTCCCATACGTAATTATGTTCAGAAAAATGCTCGCGAAATAGAGCTGTTTCGCGAGCATGGTGTTTAATCATTAGATGAAGGATAGCGCTTCCTGGATCACGTACTTCATTATAACATTGCAATAGCCGGATATAATCGCGATGGTTTTTGCTTGTTAATTAATTTATCCATGGCAAGATCTTGCAGCAAATCCGAAGGAGAAAGTTATGAAAATCTTACCTGAAGTAGCCTTGACCTACGATGATGTGTTGCTGGTGCCGCAGCACTCGGACGTTGTATCACGCCGCAAGCTTTTGACAGATACCAAAGTCACAACAAAAATAAACCTGAATATCCCGATAGTCTCAGCAAACATGGATACCGTTACCGAAAGTGACATGGGTATCACGATGGCGCGGGCCGGCGGAATTGGGATTATTCATCGATTTATGTCGATTGAAGATCAAGTTCGCCAGGTAATGCGGGTGAAAAAAACCGAATCTTATGTGGTTGAAAACCCCATCACCCTGAAAGCCACCGGTACAGTTGCGGACGTAAAGCATATCGTTGAGGAAACCTACACAGGCGGGATCGTGATCCTGGATAGTGAAAGAAAAGTAGTTGGGATCGTCACTACACGGGATTTGCTCTTTGAGGAAAACGGCCATAAGCTACTTTCCGAAATCATGACACATCAGGTCATCACGGCTCCTTCTGACACCACACTCGATCAAGCCGAGAAAATTTTGCATGAGCATCGGATCGAGAAACTGCCATTGGTTGATACTGATGGACATCTGACAGGTCTTATTACCGTCAAAGATATTTTAAAATTACAAGAATTTCCACAATCTACCAAAGATGCACGCGGGCGTCTGTCGGTCGGGGCAGCTGTCGGGGTGAAGGCTAGCGAGCTAAAGCGGGTAGAGCGCCTACTCGAATCCGGTGCGGATTGCATTGTAGTGGATATTGCTCACGGTGATTCGAAACAAGAAATAGAGATCATTGCAAGAATACGGAAAAATTTCCCCAAAGCCCAGATCATCGGCGGCAATGTGGCCACCGCCGAAGGTACCCAACGATTAATTGATGCCGGCGCAGACGCGGTCAAAGTGGGTGTCGGCCCCGGATCGATCTGTATCACACGTGTCGTTGCCGGTTCTGGAGTGCCGCAACTGACTGCTGTGATTAACTGTACAGCGGTCGCGCGGCCACAGGGAATTCCGATTATTGCTGATGGGGGCGTGCGCACATCGGGTGATCTCGTTAAAGCATTGGCAGCAGGCGCATCGACTGTCATGATCGGCAGCCTGCTGGCCGGTACCGACGAAAGCCCCGGCATTCTTATGACCCGTAAAGGTCATCGCTATAAAGCCTCACGCGGTATGGCTTCCCTGCAGGCCAATCTGGTACGTAAAGCCCGCGAAGGAGATAGCGAGATCACAAAAGAGGAGATCGAAGAGTACGTTTCCGAGGGTGTTGAAGCAGTTGTCCCTTATCGTGGTTCAGCCCGCGAGATGCTCAAACAATTGGTTGGTGGGTTGCAATCGGGTATGAGTTACTCTAACGCTCACTCGATTGAAGATTTGCAAGAAAAAGCAATTTTCATGCGCATGACCCCGGTTGGGTTGAAAGAATCCCGGCCGCATGATGTCGAAGTGATGTAATGAGTGAAGAAAGATCCAAAAACCACATCCTTCTGGGCTCAAGATTGCCACCACATTTGACCCTGAATTTGGGAATTTTTCAATAAGCAGTATAATCCTGCCATGACCGAATCCCGCCGCCCTTCGACAAGCTCAGGACAACGCCCTCTTGATCCCGAACCAAAGCCCGATGACCGCATGGACAACGCCCTGCGCCCGAAATTGCTATCAGACATTATTGGACAGGACCAGGTAAAAGAAAATCTGTCCATCCTGATAGAAGCAGCCCTTCAACGCCAGGAAGCGCTTGATCATGTGCTTTTCTACGGCCCACCGGGTTTGGGCAAGACTACGCTTGCATATATATTGTCAAACGAAATGGGCGTTAATCTTAAGGTCACGGCAGGACCCGCCATCGAGCGCGCCGGTGACCTGGCTGCCATTCTGACCAATTTGCGCGCCGGCGATGTGCTCTTCGTGGACGAGATCCACCGCCTTGGCCGGGCGATTGAAGAAGTGCTCTATCCCGCTATGGAAGATTTCGCCTTGGATATTGTCATCGGCAAGGGGCCATCGGCGCGTTCCATTCGCTTGAAGCTACCGCACTTTACCGTTGTGGGCGCCACCACACGACTGGCACTGGTCACAGCGCCGCTGCGCGCCAGGTTTGGGGCGGTCTATCGGCTGGATTATTATGATCTCAAAGCGATGCAAGCCATTGTCACGAGGGCTGCGGAGATGTTGAACGTCCCGTGTGATGAGGGCGGTGTGAAGGAAATCGCCCGCCGTGCGCGCGGGACTCCGCGAGTCGCATTACGTTTGCTGCGCCGCGTGCGCGATTATGCCCAGGTACGCGCGGATGGAACCGTCACCCGGCAGGTTGCGCAGGAAGCGCTCGATCTGCTGCAAGTCGATCTGTTGGGTCTGGACGATGTTGATCGTCGCGTTTTGAGAACTATAGTTGAAAAATACAACGGTGGCCCGGTAGGGCTCAACACCATTGGCGCATCCATCAGTGAAGAACCCGAAACCATCATGGATGTGGTCGAGCCCTACCTGCTGCAACTGGGCTTCCTCGACCGCACACCGCAGGGACGTGTGGCGACCAAGTCCGCCTATGAGCATTTGGGGTTGGAGTATAACGAGGAAACGCAGCCGAGGCTGTTGTAATTCGTTGGGGCAGAGCACCTGTGCCCCAACGGGTTTGCTTCACTCCTATACGAGCCAGTATGGAAAATATCGGACGTTTATTGATGATTGGGGGTGTGATCTTATTCATTGTGGGTGGACTGGTATTCCTGGCGGTCAAATTCGGCATTCCTTTCGGTCGCTTGCCTGGTGACATTCGTATCGAACGTGAGAACTTTTCATTTTACTTTCCGCTGGCGAGTTCGATTTTGGTTTCGATCGTGATTACAATTCTTATCAATCTGGTGGGACGATTGCTAAATAAGTAGTTGGTGGGTTTCAAAATGGGCATCAGTGTTTGTAAATTATGTAGTAATGAAGCAGAAATTAGACACTCTCATATCCTTCCTGAATTTTTCTATTCAGATATTTATGATAATAAGCACCGTACTTTAGAAATAAGTCAAGGGTCAGAACGAACGATCCAAAAAGGATTAAGAAAATATTTACTGTCTGTAAATAGGGTCTAAAACCCCTGCCTTTCAGGCAGGCCGTTTTCA
>CAZCPP010000011.1:0-24406 GCA_964500655.1 uncultured Anaerolineaceae bacterium
TCCCAATGATTCAAAACCAATTGAACCCAGTTTTTTTATTTGATCATTAGGCTTGAGCACCGTTACAATCCCCGCCTCCGTTGAGCCATATGCCTCATAGAGTTCAACGCCCGGGAAAAACTTCATAATATCTAATTTCATTTCTTTACTCACCGGAGCGGATGAGCAAAGAAGCTTACGAATAGATTTTATTTGATACTTCTTCCCATCTTCAGAAGCATTCAAGATCAGGCTGTAATGTGTTGGGATAAGTGAGATAAAAGTAATTTTTTCTTTTTCAATTATTTCCAAGATCTCTTCAGCAATAAAGGATCTGGCAGGGTGAATGTATGCAGTGGCGCCGATATATGTGAGCGTAAACGTGAAGAAGGTGGAATTGATATGGCATAAAGGCATGATGTTCAGACAAATATCCTGTTCGTTGAATCCAAAGTCAATTGCGTTGATGAGATAAAAAGCAATGTGGGATTTATGTGAACGAACCACCCCTTTTGGAGTCCCAGTTGTTCCAGATGTGTATATCAACAGCCAGGGATCTTTTGGATTTACTTCAATTTTGGGCTCACTCTCTGAACCATTGCTAATAAAATCTTCATACTCAATATAGCCAGTTTTCTTATCTCCAACGATAATATAGGCTCCTAACTCAATTTGACTAAGATCTGATTTGATGCTGTCAACATTCGGACTAAACTCGTCGTGAACGATAAAAACTTTTGCATCTGAATTATTTACTATATATTCTATTTCAGGACCGATCAAACGAAAGTTAATTGGCACGATGACAAGTCCCGCCTTCGCTGTAGCTAGGTAAACTTCCACAATTTCAATGCAATTTTCGAGTAGAACAGCAACCTTATCTCCTTTTTTTAATCCCAAAGCTAGGAAACTATGCGCCAATTTATTTACTCTTACATTTGTTTCGGGATAAGTAAATGCTTTGGTGCCATCTTTCAACGCGATTGTATCGGGAAATTTTTTTGCGTTTACTTTTAGGATTTGACCTAAGTTCAGCCAGTCAGCCATTTCTGTCTCCTTACAGGGACCTGTATAAAGCAGTGACAGCTATGTTGATTTTCGTTTTCATCATTTGAATATAGATACACGAGCGTCTACAATTACAGCTTGATCTTCAAACGCAATAATTGGGTTAAGATCCAGCTCCTGAATTATTGGGACATCAGTAACCAATTGAGATAACCGTTGAATTATTTCAACCAGGCTAGCTTGATTTATACCTGTCTCTCCTCGTACACCTTTCAACAAGGGGGCAGTTTTTATTGAAGAGAGCATTTCATGTGCTTCAAATGCAGAAACAGGTGCCAGTTTAAAAACAACATCCTTCAGTATCTCAACATATATACCGCCAATTCCAAACATGATCAGATGTCCGAGTCCTTTCTCGGCTTTGGTTCCGACGATAACCTCTTTCCCACCAGGGAGATATTTCTGAATTAAGAATGTTAAGTCATTTACCTTTATTCTCTTCTGCATTTCAACGATCACAGAACGCAGAACATTTTCATCCTGAAGATTGACAGCTACGCCACCAACATCACTTTTATGAACAACTTCCTCAGAATCAGCCTTGACGACAACAGGAAAACCGATTTCTTGTGCAACTTCTTGGGCATCCTCAACTGTCTCAGCGATCCGCCAATCTGCAACTGGGAGACCATATGCTTCTAGAAGTGAATAGGCTTCAGCGGCAGAGAGTAGCTCACGCCCAGCTTTCCTTGCTTTCTCAAGGATTTGCATTGCCTTACTTTGATCGACATCCTTGAAAACCTCAATATCACCAATTTTCCTAGACCTAAGTCCACTATACTGTGCCAGCGCAGCAAGCGCCTTAGCTGAGGTCCCTGGGAATCCATAACATGGGACACCACCTTCCATTAGTATTCTTAAAGTATCGGCCCATTGACGTTTATCAGTCATCAAGTTGCAAATAATTGGTTTTTTTCTATCATTATTGGCATCAACGATTTCCCTGGCAATGCTTTCATTATCAACAAAGAAAGGAGTGACAAAATTTATGTACAGATTATCAATTTGCTCTTCATCCATCATCACATCTATAGCAGCCCGATAATGCTCTCCACCCGCTGTAGCTAGCACATCAATCGGATTACTGATAGTTGCTTCGGGAAACAGTTTTTCACTGAGAACCTTTTTTGCTCCTTTTGATAAGGGTGGAATTTCTAATCCAGCGTTAACAAGCACGTCAGTCGCAATAACTGCCGGACCGCCAGTATTTGTTATCATTCCCACTCGCTTGCCTTGAGGGATGGGTTGAGTAGCAAATGCTATTGCTGCTTCACATAATTCTCCTTCATCATGAAATGAAAGGATACCTGTTTTTTCAAAGATGAGATCAGTGGCGAGGTCTTCTTTAGCAAGCCCTCCAGTATGTGAGGCTGCAGCCTTCGCCCCCTCTTCTGTTCGACCTGCTTTCATAGCAAGGATGGGTTTTTTTGCCGAAACCTCCTTGGCAACCTCCAGGAAGGTTTTTGGGTCCCTGAGACCCTCTACATATAGGATAATCACTCTTGTGCCGTCATCATCCCCGTAGTACCGGATAATTTCCGGGATCGTAATATCACATGCATTTCCATTAGAGGCATACATCCTGGTTCCAATGCCGCGCTCAGAAAATGCCTGGTGAATCACTTCTGCTACTCCACCGCTTAGGGCAACGATGGAAATGACTCCTGGATCGGGCTTGGTAAAGGTAAAGTTGCAATAAGCTCGCACATTTGGATCGCTATTAATGATCCCTTGGCAATTTGGTCCAAAAATTCGAATCCCATTGTCTTTGGCAACAGCCATGCAAGCATCTTGAATAGCTGCTCCCTCAGGTCCAACTTCTGCAAACCCCCCACCATTAAGGATTACAAACTTTACCCCCTTTTTTCCACAGTCTTCGATTGCTTGTGGTACAAATTTAGCTGGAATTACCACGTGAACGACATCGACATCTGTTGGAACATCCAATATCGAGGCGTATGCACTAACGCCTCGAATCTCATCCGCCTTTGGATTGATTGGATAGATCGCACCTTTGAACCCAAAATCAAGTAGATTTTTTATTATTCGATTGCCAATGTGATATTCTTTGGCAGAGGCTCCAATAACTGCTACAGATTTGGGTTTAAAAAGAGCATCGAGCATGTTATTTACTCTCCTCAAGTTGTTCAACAAAGGCTTCGATATTTGTATTCGTCTGCTCATCTGAGAGACACCTGAGATCGTTCAGATCTCCATCTATTGCCAAACTTGGTACCCCCGTTTCGTTCATGAGCCGTTGAGGCATACCATAGTTACTGTTGGAGTTGTTTGGGCAAGTCCTGGCATTGTGATATACGATTCCGTCTACGTTGAAGAAATCAAGCATATCTTTTATATATTTTTCTTTGGCATCGTCAGATCGAACTATGAATAATTCTGTGTAAGCTTTGGCCATGCTATTGAATGGGTCGTCGGGATCGAAATCGGAAAAAATCCAACTGTTGCAATAAGTTGAAGCAAGCACACACGCGTCTAAACTGGCGAATAATTCGGAGTGGGCTCTCAACCTTCCCCAAATGGGCATGCCCTCCCAATAGATGCGAACCTGTTCACCGTCAACAGCTCCTACACCGTTGCTGATCCGGTCTTCCATCTCTGCAAGTAGAAGCTTATAGTAATCTACTGCCTCCTGGGTTCCCCGTAATACAACGGCAGGACCCATTTGGATAGTTCCATCAAAGAAAGTGATTGGAGAAGGTTTGGCTGCAGCGGTGTCCAGAACCCTTTTCCACAAATCAGAACATTCTCTGGATAGTGCGACGACTTTATTAAGCTCATTTGCGTCAAATTTGTTGCCAGAAATATCTTTGAGCGGCTCGATCATCGCTTCCATTTGTTTAGAAATTGAAGCGATGTGACTGAGAGTCACATCATTTACTCCTCTGTGAGTATGGATCCCAAGCAGCGGTGCATTATATTCATGTGCATACCAGGCAAACCAGTCCTGAACATCTCGACATTGATTGGTGTTGAAAACCAAAACATCTGGCTTAGGAATACTAGTGATCCCTTTAAACGCTTTCGACAATGGTGTCACCCCTTGTACATATGCTCCAATATCGGCGGTGAGATAGGAGCATATTTCAGGTGAGTAACCCAAGGCATTGGCGTAGGGAATAAATTCTGTTGCTAATCGAGCGCTTCCTACCATAGCTGAGTGATTTTCCGGAAAATAGACGAGGAAACCCATAGCCCGTAGAATTTCAGCTGGACCTACACTTGAACACCAAGCCACCTTTTTTCCGCCGGTTTTTACAGCATTATCAAGATTGTAATAATAATCCGCCATGATTTGGCCCATTTTTTCTGTAGCCAAAATCTTTTTCCTGATTACCTCTTTTTTTGCAGCCATCGTATCTCCTCGGCTAGTAGTAATTCAATGTCGGGTCAAATCAAACCATCAATTTATTGACCTTTGAACTCCGGTTTTCTGCGCTCGAGAAATGCTGTCATGCCCTCTTTTTGATCCTTTGTCTTAAAGGTCTCTACTACGCCTTCTAGTTCGAAGGCCAAACCCTCTTCCAAACTGGTTTGCAGTGCCTGATTAACTGCCATCTTGGCTTTTGATACCGCAACTGGTCCTTGATGAGCAATCCGTTTTGCCATTCGACGGGCTTCCGTCATCAACTGCTGAGGTGGGACAACTTGGTTAACCAAACCAATGCGCATCGCCTCTTCCGCCCCAATTTGGTCGCCGGTAAATATCAACTCACATGCCCGGGCCTTACCGAGTAACCAGGTTGCCCGCTGCGTTCCACCAAATCCGGGATAAATCCCCAACCCCACCTCTGGTAATCCCATCCGAGCATTGGTAGACGCAAGGCGAATATCACAAGCTAGTGCTAATTCAAGCCCTCCACCCAGGGCGAATCCATTAATAGCTGCTATAACGGGTTTTTCAAGTTCATCAATATCATTCATTACACCTTGACCAAATTTGGTAAATTTTTGGATTTCTTTCAAATCCTTGGCCAGCATGGCCCGAATATCTGCTCCAGCGACGAAAGCTGGACCTTCACCTGAAATTATGACAACCCGCACATTCGAGTCGCTTCCGGCTTGAGCGACTGCTTTCTTCAACTCTTGCAACACTTTTTCGTTGAGGGCATTCATCGCTTCTGGGCGACTCATCATAATCGTGGCTACGGGACCTTTAATTTCCAGCTTTACATCCGGCAACTCCCATTGTTTGTTATCGGTTGTTTGCCTCTTTAAGAGTTTTGGAACATCAAATGAATCATAATGGTCGGAAATTTGCTTCACCAGCTTATGGGCCTGTTCTATCCCCATTTTGTTCATCATCCCGAATGGACCTTTTGCCCAACGAAGACCCACCAATGCTCCACGGTTAATATCATCCAACGAAGCCACACCCTCATCTGCAAGTTGAACTGCCACACCAAAAACCACACCTAACAAGCGCTCACCAACTTTAGTCTTTGCCGAATCGTCAACATCACCTTCTAAACCCCATTCTTTCCCCGATTCAAACTGAGTAACCAGGGATTTTGCCGGCGCGTGAAATCCCCCCAATGCTTCAGTGAGTGACATGGTGGAATGATATGCAATAGGAATGCCGGTGGCGTTCATCAATGCGAATGGCCCCATCCCGATCTTAAACGCTTCGCGGGCAGCCTCGTCAATCGTGGGAATATTGGCCAGACCATCATCAAGAATTCGGGCGGCCTCATTCAACCAGGGGACGAAGAAACGATTTACTGCAAAGCCTGGCGCGTCCTTGACTACGATAGGTACTTTGCCGGTTGCACGCGCAAAGACTAATAAAGCATCGGTCACTTCGGGTGCTGTCTTTTCAGCAACAACGACCTCAAGCAGCTGGTTTATGACCGAGGGGAAGAAGTAATGTAACCCAGCAACCTTTTCCGGTCGCTTGGTGGCAGTCGCCATGTCGGCAATAGAGAGAGAGGAAGTGTTGCTGGCAAAGATTGTGTTTTCTTTGCAGACGCCATCCAATTCTTTGAATAGCTTCTTCTTTACATCCATATCCTCAAATATGACCTCGATCACCAAATCACAATCAGCTAAATCTGCCAACTCTGTCGTACCTTGGATACATGACCAAGTAGCGTCGCGTTTGGCCTGGGACATCTTCTTTTTTGCCACTCCCTTATCTAAAAAGGCGCTAATATACCCTAATCCGTTATCTAATTGCTCTTTATTGATTTCTCGTACGATGGTGGTATACCCCGCTTCTGCCGCAACTTGAGCAACCCCCGCTCCCATCAATCCACAACCAATTACGCCAACTTTTTGGATGTTCATTGGACCTCCTCCTTCTCAAATATCAGTGAGTTGTTTGCCATTAGGCGGTTACAAACTACTGATTATGGAACTACAACAGAACGGATTCCTTCTCCGCCTCGGACATAGTCAAGAGCTTCATTGATCTCATCTAATGGGTACTGAGAAGATACCAGTTCTTTGACTTTTATCTTGCCCTGGCGGGCGAGTTCAACTACACGCGGATAATCTGCAACCCGGCAACCTAAAGATCCGACAACTTCCATTTCGCGATACATTACCCGACCAGCGTTCAGACTCATTGGCTTGGGGGAATACCCTACCATCACGAAACGACCACCATTGCGAACAGAAGCAAAGGTCTGCTCTTGAACGGTTGCATTGCCAATGGCTTCGAAGCCTACATCTGCTCCACCACCAGTTAATTTGCGAACCTCTTTATCTATTCGTTCAACCTTCTTTGCATTAACGGTGGCTTTGGCGCCTAATTTTTTTGCCCATTCGAGTTTGCTATCCATCACGTCTACAGCCACGACTTGTGCCCCAACAGCAACTGCCATTTGGACTACATTAATCCCGACACCACCACAACCAAAAACAACTACCGTATCGCCGGGTTTGACCTTACCCTGATTGATGACAGCATGGTAAGGAGTCGTGATGGCATCCGCTATGATGGATCCTTCAATTAATGGGATTTCTTCTGGGAGGGAAACAACTTCTTTCGATGGAGCCACAACATACTCTGCGTAGCCGCCATCAATATTATTTCCAAACATCACCATCTGGTCGCACACATTTTCCCGACCATTTCGACACATATTACATTTACCGCAGCCGTACACCGCAGGCAGTAATAACTTGTCGCCTTCTTTCCATCCTTCAATATTTGATCCAAGAGCAGCCACTGTGCCAGATATTTCATGTCCTAGTATCAACGGGGGTTTTTTAAATGTTGGCACGCCGTAGTCGATGTAGGACAAATCGGTGTGACACAACCCACAAGCAGCTACTTTTACAAGCAGTTCTCCAGATCTTGGTTCGGGGGTTGGCAATTCCTCGATTTTCAATTTTTCTTTTGGTGTATAAAAAACTGCGGCTTTCATGCTCTCACCTCCAAGACAACTGCCGCGGCTGTGTCCCCAGCGGCGCAGCCAGTGAACAATCCATAACCGCCTCCCAGCAAAACCAACTCTTCAATCAACTCGATGATCAGACGCATCCCCGTTGGGCCTTGCGGGTGCCCCCAGATGAGAGATGAACCGTAATTATTTATTCCATCTACCGGGATACCCAATTCATTGCTGAGGTAACAATCATTGACAGCGAAGGGATTGTGTGTCTTGATCGCTTTGACGTCCTTTAGCTTAATTTCAGCCCGTTCTAAAACTGAATGTACTGTAGGAATGTTTGCTTGCGGCATGAAACCCCTTTTTGCGCGTCCCTCAGCAAATGCCAGTAATTGAATTTCGATCTCTGGCTTCTTGCTTAGTTCTTTGGCTTTTTCCTGGGTTGTGATAATCATGCTGGCATTACCATCCGCGGGAAAGGTTTGCCCTCCAAAGGTTACTGTCCCATCCTTCAAAACAGGTTTGAGTTTCTTCAGACCTTCTGCAGTTGTGGGGAAGGCGCCTTCGTCAGTCGTGACAGTAGCGATCACTTTCCTGCCCGGTTTTATATCAACAGGTGTAACCATATAGCTTTTTTGGAAAGCAGCATCATCAGCGAGGGCTTGCTTATATTGATCATGACGAATCAACACGGCCTCATGTTGTTCGTCTGTGGAGATATTGTTTTCACGAGCCACGTTTTCAGCTGTCTCTAACATGCTATTACGAGCGAAGGGATCAAAGCTAAAATTGTCCCAAACCCAATCTTCGGCATCACCAGTGCCACCAGGCCCTATTGGATTTGGATAAAGAATGTGAGGTCCATTGGATGTTTTATCAGCGGTGACACATAAAATTACGGTGCCGTTATCCTTTTCAGTTTCTATAGCATAGGCTGCACTTCCAATTACCCGGGCTGATGTTGCACAGGCTTGAGAAAAAACTGGTCCGGTGATTCCCTCTGCCCCGATCATGCCTGCTAACCAGGGCGCACCATAAAATGAATTTTTCGAAGGAACAGTTGTTCCGAAATACAATCCAGTGAAAGATTCTGGAGAAATTTCCCGCTCATTTAATGCCCGCTGGGTGATTTCAGCAGCAAATTTAACGGGATGCAAATCGGCAAAATTCCCCTGCCATTTAATAAACGGCGTTGACCAGTACCCACCATAGGGTATATAGGCTTTTTGAATAGGCATTTTACACTCCAATCTTAAGACCGCCATCCACGAGGATGACTTGTCCTGTTATATAAGAAGCTAAATCAGATGCGAGGAAGACGTGAACGGATGCAATTTCTTCAGGTTCCCCCAGTCGACCATATGGTATTCTGCTAAGTAGAGAATCCATGACTTTGTCCGGGAGGGCGTCTGTCATGCTAGTTTTCACTCCCCCAGGAGCGATACAATTCACTGCGATGTTGTACCTTGCCCATTCCTTGGCCAACGCGCGAGTCAATCCCATTACGCCTGCTTTCGAGGCTGAGTAGTTTGCTTGTCCGGGATTGCCGGATGCAGCCGTTGAAGCGGTGTTGACAATACGCCCGGATTTTTGTTTGATCATAGGAACGGCTGCAAGTTGCATGCACATCCACGTCCCTTTGAGGTTGATATCGATAACGGAATCCCACTTTTCGTCAGGCATGAAGAGGGTTTCTCCGTCCTTGATGCGTGTAGTTAAAGCATCCCGGGTGATACCTGCGTTGTTGATCAGGATATCGAGTCGGCCATATTCATTGACAACTGTATCCACGACGCGCTGGACCTCTTCGCGATTGGATACATCCGCCGGAACGATCAAAATCCGACCTTTAACCTGCTCGGCGTCTTGACGAACTTTGTCCAACGCGGCCTCATCCAGATCGGTGGCCGTGACAATGGCGCCTTCCTTCACAAATCGCAAGACAGCAGCTCGCCCAATTCCATTTCCGCCACCTGTGATCAATGCAACTTTATCTTTTAACAACATCCTGTCTTCCATTTCTCAAACCGTGATTGCGTAAAAACAGTAACGATATTTCACGATTTATTTATGCTTCCAGGTCGGTTTGCGTTTTTCTAAAAACGCTGCCAGTCCCTCATGAGCATCGGAAGTGCTCATTAAGTCTGTTAGGTAGAGATTTTCAATTTCTTTAGATGATTTTGCCCAGTTACCGTATCCTTTCAATAGTGCCTGCTTTAGAATAATCATGGCTGCCCGGCTTAACCCAGCTATTTGGTTAGCTTTATCTTTAGCCCAAGAGGGGATTTCATCAGAGGGCACAACAGCATTAACCAACCCATGTTCAAGGGCTTCTTCCGCGTTTAAGCTTCGCCCAGTGAACATTAAATCGGCAGCAGCCCTATATCCAACAAGGTATGGCAGGCGAAGAGCTGCAACAGGGGCAATCGCAGCCAACTGGATTTCTGGTTGCCCAAATTTTGCCTGTTTTGCCATAACCGCAAGGTCACAGCAAAGAACTAATTCACAACCTCCGCCCAGGGCATGTCCTTGCACAGCAGCAATTGTTGGAACAGGAAAATCCGCTAATGCACGGCATACCCGATCGAATAACGGAATCATTTTTCCCACATTTTCTGCCGTGTGATCACCTACATCAGCGCCAGCAGAAAACATCTTTCCATTTGCGTTCAAAATCAATACGCGTATGCTTTCATCCGCAGAAAGTTCCCCTAAGATGGTTTCCAATTGCTCCAATATCGATATATTGATGATATTCACGGGAGGGTGATCGATAGTCAGCGTGGCGACACCCGCCGTAATGTCAATTGATATGAATTGTTGCTTATTTTTAGCCATATATTATTTTCCAAACGTGAATTATTGAAATAAAATTCGAAACATTCAATCAGATCACATACCTTGGGTTAAGATAAATCACCATCTTTAATGACCGTATCTAAATATTTATTTGCGCACGGTTCTAACAGTGATCGAAAATCGTTGAAAAGCTTCCTTGCCTGCGTGCCAGCCCAATCTGATGGCAATAACATTGTTGGCAGATTTGGATCTTGTAATGGGAAAGATTGGAATTCGTGTGTCAACCAAAATCTACGCAAAAATGAGTCCTCAGGGTTAAGTGCATTTTTCTTGTTGGCCGAGAGGCATTTAAGATACTCTTTATGATAAGAAGAGATGAAATTTTTGTATTGAGCCTCCAGACCTGAGAGATCCCAACAGCGTTCCATTAGTTTTTGATCATCAGTATGTCCTAGATGTGATCCTGAAAATAGTTCAACATATTTTTGGACTTTTAACTCCTTACACAAATTTTCCAGCTCAGATTTGCGATTGTGAGGCGATATCCAAGTGCCTGGCGCCAAGGATGCGTACCCAAACCAGGCGAGGCTTTGTCTTAATGAGCGCCGTAACTTTCGCATTTTTTCTGGTAATGAGTACACAGCTAAGTGCCAGTTTTCGTCCCAGTCCGTAAAAGGAAGTTCGAAAATTCTTTGCTCGCCCTGTTTCAAAAGTGACCAACCCTGACTTGTCAATGAGTATTGACTTCGGCGGCCTTTTTTCAATGCAGTCAACCAACCCTTTTTGGACATCCGGGAAAGAGCGGTGCGAATCGCCCTTTCCCCAACTCCCAACAACTCAAGCAAAGAGAGTATGTCACTTGTCCAAATTGATCCCCCTCGAGGTCGCACATATTCACCAAACAGGGTGAAGACAAAGAATTGAGTGCGAACAGGCTGGCGTTCAGCGGTCTCCATAAGATTTTATTTATTGGGTTCTGGTAAGACTGCAGCAAAGAGGTCTTCGTTGGCGAGGTCTCCCTCGGCAAGCATTTGACGATACTTGATGAAGTCGATCGTGTCCTTGCCGGTGTTTTTGCGGTTATTGAAGGCGGTGAATCCCAAAAATGCTTCATTGTTCATATTGGCTGCCAACCAGTGGCGATAGTAATCTTTGGCCGCATCCCAGTAGAATTTTTTCTTAGCCCGGATGCCATCAATGGACATTTGCAGGCAGTTTGGAAACAGGTTGGTAAATGTCCACAGCATATCGTTCACTGCTTTGTCCAATTGTTCAAAGTCGGTTTCAGATTTTTTGATCAATGCCTGCCCCTCAGCATAAGAATCACTAGTCTTGAACTCGCCATATACGATTTGACCATTCTCGACATATTTTTCAGTTAGCACCAGTGGATTTGGAATCCATTTGTCATTTTGCTTGATCACCGGAACGACTTTGCTGACGTACCCCATTCGGAACATTTTATATGCGCTCCAAGTCTCACAAGAGATACAGTTCCACATGGCATCTTCAATAGTCAAATACCAGGGCAGGAAATCTGTCGATCCGCCCACTGGCGCAGATCCGTGCCTTGGTCCTGCTTGGCCAAATACAGCCAGATCGGAGGTGACTGCCAAATCACAAGCTCCACCAATCTCCTGGCCTCCTGCAACGCGCATGCCGTTAACCCGACAGATGACCGGTTTTTTGGCGTTGAGGATGCTGTCGACCATGGCATTGAAGAGGTCCATGTAAAGGGCATACTCACCAGGGCGCTGGCTGTAATATTCAGAATATTCCTTGGTATTACCGCCAGTACAAAAGGCCCGGTCACCTACCCCTGTAAATACAATCGCAACTACACCACGGTCCATCGAGGCTTTCTTCATGCCTGCAATGACTCCCTTAACCATCTCCGTTGTATAAGAGTTGTATTGTTTGGGGTTGTTCAGCCAAATCCAGGCTGAAAATAGCTTCTCAACAGGTTTGCCCTCCGGGTCGAGAATTGGTTTTCTTTCATAAATAACACAAGGGGGATCTTTCCCGAAAAACTCGTCCCCACCCACATCATGGTCTTTCAAATCATGATCCCTCGGTAGCCATTCCAATGCCATCTGTTTTCTCCTTTTTATGTGTATGTTCTTTTTGAAGCGATCAGCCAACAGCTTTCAACTCAGGCTGACTTTAACTCTTCCAATTTCGCGGTCAGAGCAGGCAAGACCTCTTCATAATCCGCGACAATACCATAATGGGCTACATTAAAGATATTCGCGTCTTTGTCCTTATTGATAGCCACAATAACCTTGGATCCCAGGCAGCCGGCGATATGCGACATGGCGCCCGAAAGAGCTACGGCTATGTAAAGTTTAGGGCTGACCACCTTTCCGCTTTGGCCCACCTGGAGCGTTGTCGCCGCCCAACCCTCGTCACAGGCGACCCTGGTAGCACCAACTGCGCCGCCCAGAACGTCAGCCAGTTCCCGGAGCTTTCCAAAGTTTTCCGCTCCGCCTATTCCACGGCCACCACTGACCACAACCTCGGCGTCCTCCAGTTTGATTCCTTCCACTTCCTCTTTTGTCCGCTCGACAACCTTGACTTTAATTGCCGAAGGGTCGATCTTGTCCTCAACAGGAATAACTTTGCCCTGACGGGAGTCATCGCGTTCTGCCGGCGGCACTGTTTTCGCTCTTACAGTAGCCATCTGCGGCCGGGCAAACTTTGTTATTACCATGGCATGGGCGTTGCCACCAAAGACAGGCCTGGTTGAGACTAGAAGCTTGGTCGCCGGGTCTATGGATAATGCCATGGATTCCATAGCAAGCCCGCCCCCTAAGCGACCATTGAGTCGTGGAGCTAGGTCACTGCCTATATCAGTATGGCCAAGAAGCACAATTGAAGGAAGCACTTTCTGGCAAAGGCTAGCTGCAACATGAGTGTAGGCATCTGAGTTATAACCATCCAGGAGGCTGTCCTCAGCAACATAGACATTGTCAGCCCCAAAGGTGACTGCCTCCTGACCCAATCCACCTATTTTGCTACCCATCAACAGGGCACTTAATTCCTCCCCCAGTTCATCGGCTAGCTTTCTCCCGGTTCCAAGGAGTTCTATCGTAATCGGAGCTAGTTTCCCTTCAGCGATCTCACCACAAATCAAAACACCTTTATGATTATCCATTGCATATTCTCCCTATATCCTCTAATCAAATCAGCTCATTAAGCTTTTCGGCTAATGTGACAGCAGCTTCGCTAGGAGTAGCCTCGGAAATGATCTCACACTCGGTCTTTCGGGTCAGCACAGAGAGCCCGGTGATCTCGGTATGGGCTTTATCCTTGTCCAACTGTGACGGCTCGGCCCCAATATCCTGCGCGTTCCAGGCCGGGATCTGTTTTCTACGAGCCATCATGAGGCGAACTCCATCCGGAAGACGGGGCAGGCCAATCTCACTGCTGACGGTAACCAGGCTTGGCATGGGAGCTTCCAGTACTTCAAGTCCGTCGTTCACTATCCTCTTTACCCTAAGCGTCTTGTCCTCAGCCTGGATATCACTGGCGCGGGTAACGACAGGGATGTCTAGTATTTCAGCCAGAATTGAACCAACCTGACCAGCGCCCCAGTCAGCGGCCTGTCGACCACACAGAACCAGATCATATTCACCGATTTTCTCGATGGCTTTCCCCAAGACATAGGCAGTGCCAAAGCTGTCCAGATTTGCGAAGGCTTCATCACTGAGAACAAATCCTTCGTCGGCCCCCATAGTAATGGTGTGCTTTACCACGTCAGCAGCTTGCTCCGACCCCATGCTTATCACGGTTATTTTCCCCTGGCGCTGATCTTTGAGCCGACATGCTGCCTCAACCGCCCTTTCATCATACACACTTATCACCGGTGGCACTCCGGGCGGAGGAATAACTTGTTTGGTTTCCGGGTCGATCTGGAATTTTGCCGGTGGAATCTCGGGGTCTAGCACTTGTTTGACACAGACGATAATATTCATACTGCTCCTCTCACTATCAAGAATGCTTCGTGGATGCCTCAACGATTTCGATAAGGTCTTTTGCCTGCAACGAGTCCTGCATCTCTTTGTGTTCGATGCCCTCCTCGAACATCTGTAAACAATAGGGGCAGGCGGTCACTACAGTCTCCGACCCGGTCTTGAGAACATCTTCGAGACGCACGTGGTTAATCTTGGTCGTGCCGGGCTCTTCTTCAATCCACATGTGTCCACCGCCACCGCCGCAGCAAAAGCCAGTGCTACAAGAGCGTTCCATTTCCTCAAGCTTTACCATGGGGATAGCCTGAAGCATTTGTCGCGGCTCCTGGTAGACGCCGTTGTAGCGTCCCAAGTAGCAGGGATCATGATAGGTGAGTCTGGTGTTCAACTCTTTGGCCAGTTTTAATTTGCCTTGCTCAACTAAATCGGCAACAAACTGGGAATAATGGACTACCTTGAAATCGCCGCCGTAGCTTGGGTACTCATTCTTAAGAGTGTGATAACAATGGGGACAGGTAGTAATTATCTGTTCAATGTTGTGACTCTTGAGAACCTCAATATTGTCCTCCGCCATGATCTGAAACTGGAATTCGTACCCGGCTCTTCGGGCCGGATCCCCACAGCAGCTTTCGGCGTCGCCCAATACCGCAAAATCGACGCCGGCCGCTTGCAAGACCCTCGCCATGGCAAGCGTTGCCTCCACATTGCGCTCAACAAGAGCTCCAGTACAACCTACCCAGAACAGGGTATCGGCACTGTCGCCCTGAGACAATATTTTGAGTTTCTGGTCATTAGTCCAGTCGCCCCTTAACCGAAGTGATTGTGCACCAGACCAGGGGTGTCCTCTTGACTGTAGATTCCTGAGCATAACCTGGGCGCTTTCAGGCATCTTATTTTGAACTAATACCAGGTTTTGTCTTAACTCGATCAGCATGCGTATATGTTCTATATTGGAAGGACATACTTCCTGGCAAGCGCCGCAAGTAGTACAGGCCCAAATATCGTCTTCGGTTACCACATCGCCGATCATAGTCTTGGTTCCGCTATCCGCAGATGCCTCAGTCTTACCCCCAAGCAATTCCGGGCCCGACTCCAACAAATGCTTCTTCAAGTTCAGAATTACTTCTCTGGGAGAGAGGGATTTGCCGCTGATCTGGGCAGGACAATTGGCGTGGCACCGGCCGCACCATGTACAAGCTACGAGATCCAGTAATTGTTTCCAGGTAAAATCCTGTATCTTGGACACACCTAAGCTCTGCTGACCGTCAGGATCCTCAAGAGCCTCAAGAGAAATAGGCTCAAGTACTACTTTATTAGGCCCAAGCGATCTGAAGAGGAGATTGGCGGGTGAGAAATAAGGATGCAGGTGCTCTGAATAAACGGTATAGACCAGAACCACTAGAAGCATGACATAGTTGCCCCACCATAAAGCCTTGTATGTAGTTATCAATGTATCCTGCGCTAAACCTGTGTTGGTCAGAAAGCCAGCCAAAGTACTTCCTATAAGAGGCCAGGAATCTGAAATATCGTAAGCAGCATACCTAAATCCTTCTATGCTGTAATAAAGCAACATAATACTGATCATAACGATAAAAAGCAAAGCCAGAATAACCTTCTCTTTGGTAGTTTCCTCCCTTTCCAGTCTCTCAGGTATTGCGATATATCGCTTAACAATTGCTCCGATCACGGCCAGGATGACAACCAAGGCAACGACGTCCATGATTGAGTGAAGGACTTTATCAAATGTACCACCCACGAAAAGCGCCGAGAGTCCAAAGCCCTCTCCAAGACCAATAAAGATAAAGTAATAGACTGCGAACAGACCGAAACCCCAGAACATAAAAGCGTGTCCGATTCCAGCCCGGTCTTTGCGATTAACATTCTTCAGTGAACACCATTGGGAAAAGATCATAGCTAACGTGGATATGATTCTGTAACCCATTCTGTTGAATCGCCTCTCATGCTTCCCCAGACGCACAAGGCGGAAGAGTAAATAAAGCCTCTGTGCAAATAAACCAAAGGCAATGACGAACAAGACCCAAAAAAAGACATACCCTGATATGCCCCAGTAGGTCGTGTTAACTGGTGACATGTTTACTCCTTATCCGTTTATGAGGCTTTCTTTTATATGACATACCCAAATTCCTTTACCTTATTCTGACGACAGATCTTTTATCTTCAGGAATGGGAGGCGGAACAGGCTCGCCGGAAATCTTCTCCACCGCACTAAATTTGGTGGGGCAAACTTCGAAGCAGGTATCGCATTTGATACATTTCTCTTGATCAATAATGTGGATCTGATTCTTGGCACCAGTAATCGCCTCCACCGGGCATCTCCTGGCGCAAATCAAACAGGCCTGACACTTTTCCGGGATGATATAGTATGAAATTACTTCATTGAACAACTTGTCTATTTCATCTTTGCTGAAAAGTTGGTCATATTCTTCTGGATTTTGAAGACGCGAGGCCAGCTTCTCATTCTTCACAAGCTTTATATATGGAACTAACCTTCGAATTTCTGTCAATTTTGACTTGAGCTCGTCAATATCTATTCCCTCGGCAATTCCGAGAGGTCCCAGCTCGTTCGCCTTCTCCCCGAATTTACTCATAATTTCGGCAAAAAGATTGCCGTCGGCGGAAGACATGAACTCGATACGCAATCGATCGGGATTCAGGCCGATGTGTTCCATTATTCTTTTGGACAGCAGCACCATGTTGAGTGCGTCATAATTGCCGTGAGTGATATAGTTACATTCATTTAACCGGCAACCACCAATAAACACCCCATCCATTCCATTAGAGAACGCCCTGAGTACATATTCCAGGTCAACTCTACCCGAACACATTACACGTATGAGCCTGGTTTCAGTTGAATATTGAAGTCTGGAAACTCCAGACATATCTGCAGCGCCGTATGCTCACCAATGGCATACAAAACCTAGAATTTTCGGCTTGAATTTTATTGCTGTACTCATTCGTTCTCACCTCCTTCCTTCGTAAATCCCTCGCCAATAGACATAAAAGTCCTCATACTACCGTTTTTTCTACAGGAGACTTTGCGGTTTGAGTTACAGAGTCAATCTGTGCCAGGATCTCATCATCTGTGAAATGCTTGAGTTGAATTGCCAGTGTGGGGCACTTAGCGCAGCAAAGACCATCTCCTTTACAAAGAACAGGATTCACGAGCGCCTTCTCTCCCTGCCGGGTCTTTTGAAGCTCGATGGCGCCATATGTGCAGGCAGTGACACATTGCTCGCACCCAATACAGGTTTCCTCATTTACTTCGCAAACAGAACCGGATGCAGTGACTGTATCGTGGGAAAGCAACCTCAAGACCTGGCCAGCCGCTCCATAAGCTTGCTCAATGGCTTCACTTATTGTTTTGGGATAGTGAGCGATTCCACAAAGGTAAACGCCATCCGCGGCAAACTCGACCGGCTTTAACTTGACATGCGCTTCCTGGAAGAATCCATCTGGATTCAAAGGGACTTTGAATGATTGGGATACTTGCCTGTTTCCGGTAGCGGGAATAACGGCAGCCGCCAAAGCGACGATATCGGCATCGATTTCCGCCTTTATGCCCAAGATGTAATCGCTGGTGGTAACCTTTAGCACCGGCCGACCCTCTTCGGATTCACCCTCTTCCACCTCAGGTGGATCTTGCGGTTCGTAGCGGATGAACTTGACACCTTTATCGGCCGCTTCCCGATAGTAATCCTCACTAAACCCGTAGGTTCTCACGTCCCGAAAGAGGATGTAGATATCCATTTCAGGTTTGATCTCTTTTAGTGTCAACGCGTTTTTGATCGATTCGCTACAACATATCCGGCTGCAGTAGTTCCTGTCCTCATTTCTGCAGCCTACGCATTGGATCATCACGAGGCTTTCGGCATTGACCACCTTTTCGTTCCCTTGGTGGATCTGCTTCTCCAACTCTAGGTGGGTCATTACCCGATCATCTTCTCCATAGAGGTATTCTGCAGGTTCGAACACATCAGCACCGACGGCGATGACGGTGGCACCATGTTTGATCTCGGTGACCCCTCTTTCCGACTTTACTGTAGTGACGAAATTGCCAACATAACCGGCCGCCTCGGTGACGGCCGCATCAGCATAAACGTAGATCAAGGGGTTCTGATAAACCTGGCGCACAAGATCACGCAAATAGGCCTGGACATCCAAACCATCGAGGGTGTGATAGATCCTTCTTGCCGTCCCTCCTAGATCCTTTTCCCTTTCAACCAAATGAACCACATGCCCCTGCTTGGCTACGGAGAGAGCACAGGTCATGCCGGCTATCCCGCCACCTACCACCAACGCCGCCTTGCTGACCGGCAGTTCAATTTCCTGTAGTGGCTCCAGATGGGCAGTTCGGGCGACCGACATCCGTATAATATCCTTGGCCTTTTCAGTGGCTTCTTCCTTCTCTTTGGCGTGGACCCAGGAGCAATGTTCTCGAATATTGGCCATGTCATAGTAGTACTGATTTAGCCCCGCTTCTCGAACAGTGTCCCGGAATAACGGGTCAAGGGTCCTGGGCGAGCAGGCGGCGATAATGACGCGATTGAGCCCGATTTCTTCAGTCATTTCCGATATTTCTTGGGCACAATTCGATGCACACGAAAATAACTGCTCCTGGGCGTAGACTACATTAGGCAAGGTTTTGGCATATTCAACCGCAGAAGGAACATCCACAATCCTTCCGATATTGGCCCCGCAATGACATACAAAGACGCCTATCCTGGGCTCCTCTTGGGAGACATCCCTTTCCGGCGGATAGATCCTTTCTTTGGCTAGCTTCCCCCGGCGGTAATCAAGCAGTTCACCACAATTGGAACCGGCTCCGCTGGCGCTGAAAACCGACTCAGGAATATCGATAGGCCCCTGGAAGGCTCCACTGATAAAGATCCCAGGCTTACTGGTCTCCATCGGATTAACGGGATTGACCTCACAAAAACCGTGAGGATTGAGTTCGATGCCGAATTTGCTTGCCAGGTCTTCTGCATCAGCAGGAGGATTCAATCCGACGGACAACACCACCATATCGAATTCTTCCTCTTTCACGCCATCGTCGGGCGTAGAGTACCGAACGGTGACATTCTTGCTTTCCGGTTTCTCTTCTCCAATGGATATATAGCTTCTAATAAATCGGATCCCCGGAAGTCCTTCTGCACGCTGGTAGAAGCGCTCAAAATCCTTGCCGTGGGCACGAATATCGTTGTGGAATATCGTGCACTCAGCCTCCGGATTATGGTCCTTTGTCAAAATGACCTGTTTCTGGGTATACGTGCAACATACGGCCGAACAATAGCTGTTACCACCACCGGCCGGGTTGCTCTGTCTGGAACCGACGCATTGGATCCAGGCAATTTTTTGGGGATGATTCCTGTCGGAGGCGCGCAGTATTTCGCCCTCGTACGGCCCGGTGGCGCACATCAGCCGTTCATAGTCCATGCTGGTGACCACATTCTGCAACTTTCCGTAGCCGTATTCGTTCCCCACTTTTGGGTCAAATGGCTCAAGGCCAGGAGATAGAACCACCGCGGCTACTTTTACTTCCAGCTTTTCCGGGGTCTGACTGAAATCGATAGCCTCGTTCTTGCACACTGTTTCGCAAATACCGCATTTCTTCTCTTTCAAGTATAGACAGCTTTCATCGATGTATGTGATCAGGGGAATGGCTTGAGCGAAATAGATGTGGACGGCTTTATTCTTTGAAATTTCCTGGTTGAATGGATCGGGGTAAACGACCGGGCAGTATTCCACACAGGTCGTACAACCAGTGCATTTGTCCTCCCAAATGTATCTGGGCTTTCGGATCAGAGTGATCCTAAAGTCCCCCGGTTCTCCTTCTACACTGTGGATGTCAGTGTAGGTCAGAACTTCTATGTTGGGGTGCCGGCCGATCTCGACCAGTTTGGGCGCGAGTATTCATATAGAGCAGTCATTGGTGGGAAAGGTCTTGTCAAGCTGGGCCATATGGCCGCCAATGGCCGGCGCCTTGTCCACCAGATAAACCTTAAAACCTGAAGCGGCAAGATCAAGAGAGGCTTGAACACCACTGACCCCTCCACCGAGGACCATCACATCTCCAAAATGACTGCCTTGAAAACTTGTACGCATACTGTCTGCGAGACTTTTGCGAATCTGGTCTTCAATATTTTCTAGGTCTTTTTCCACTTTCCATCACCTTTCACGCTTTTTCAGTACCTGTATCAGTACCTACATCACTTCTTGGAAAATTTCCGTGACGTCCTTGATCTGTATGACCTCACTATCCTTCAGGGTTAACCTGCTATCCTCGAACTGGGTGATGCAATACGGGCAGCAAGTTGCCAGTACCTTAGCCCCAACCTCGATCGCTTGCTGCAGTCTGAGTTCGGAGAATCTTTCACTTTTGGCAGTTTCCATCCAAATCCTGCCTCCCCCCATTCCGCAGCAGAGACTATCTTGTCGCGACTCTGCCATTTCACGCAGTTCCAAACCGGGTATCTTTTTCAAGACCTCGCGGGGTTCTTCATAGATGCCATTATGTCGACCCAGGTAACACGGGTCATGATAAGTCACTTTATTCTCATATTTCTTAGTGGGTTCAAGTCTCCCTTCGTTAATAAGCTGAAACAAATATTGGGAGACATGCACCACCTCAAAATTCACCATAAATTCTGGATACTCATTCTTGAAGGTGTGGTAGCAATGAGGGGAAGAAACAAGGATCTTCGTTACCCCGTGTTCGATGTACGCCTTGATATTTTCCCGGGCGAGGCGTTTGAATAGTGTCTCATTGCCCGCTTTGCGCACACTCTCACCGCAGCAATTTTCCTTGGAACCTAGTATCCCAAAATTTACCCCTGCCTTATTGAGGATATTGACCGTGGCTTGAGCGACCTTCTTTAGTCTTGGCTCATAGCTGGTATAACAACAGGAGAAATAAAGTACTTCAGTCTCCTCGCTGAACTCTTTTACCTCCAGGTCATGAGCCCAATCTGCCCGCTCCATCGGTTCTTGTCCCCAGGGATTTCCTACACTGGCAATGCTTGTCATGAAACCCCGCAAATTGGGGATGCTCGCAGGAACGACACCGTCTGGCACCAATATCCTGCGCATCGCCCTCATCACGTCAATAATTTCTACGCCTCTGGGACACTCCTGAATACAGTTGCCGCAGGTGGCACATAACCATAGGTCTTCGGATTCGAAAGGGACCACGCCGAATTTTGCCTGATTGATCAATTTGCGAAGAGGAAAGTTTCTTACACGATTCCACGGACACACCGTTTCACATTTTCCGCATTGATAGCAGAATCTATCGGCGTCACCACCTTCTTCTTTTATACCTTCGATTACTACTTTGAAGGGGGATAGGGGTACAGTCTCCATGATTTTCTTAAATCCTCAGTAATTGCCTTGATTCCTCATTCCTTTGTTGACATTCGGGCAATGGCATCTGTTACCTTCTGCAATCCATATATATCTACCATTGACTCCAACCCAATTTCCATCTCATCCAGCTTCACTTCTTCTTCTGTTTCCTCTTCCCTTACCTCATAAATCAAAGCATCGTTTAAGCACCACTTAACACATAGAGGCTCTTCTAATGGCGGGTCATCTTCACACATATCGCATTTAAGGGGAAGACCGGAATCGGGCTCTTTGAAATCGTCCCTGGAGGGGCAGGAAGCCCTACAGAGGGCGCACTCCTCGTATTCCTTTCCATCAATTATATATTTGTCTCTGCCAGCACATTCTGCAGGAGCATAATCTCCGGCGTACACCGGGAAATAGATGTCTGAAAGGGGATCGCGATTCACCCGAATACGAGCCCTGGCCGGATTAGTAGTCCCGTATTTGTCCGCTGCATGAAAGGCGGAGCAGATAACCTCGCATGACCGGCAACCATTACATTTGTCAACATCTATCTTGATCGTTTTGATTGTTCTCTTCTTATTCTCACCCATAACGGTACTTACCTCTTTTGCTTCACTCCTGCTCTTTTTCCACTTGAAGTCTCTTTGGGTGGCGCAGCTTTGCCATTGGTCAAGATCCCCCTCTGAAGGAGGTCCTTGCTCACGTATTCAAGCCCCAATTCATCCAAAGATTCTTTGGTGGGAATACCATCGTTGTTCCAGCCCTTGAATTCGTAATACGCATCCAGAAGCTCTTTTTCGAGCTCGGGGAACCTCTTCTTCCAATGATCCTCCGGTGGCTTCTCATCCTTTCTTTTCAACCCTCGTCGAATATTGTTCGCTCGCACTACCGTCCGGTACCGTTTGATTGCTTCTTTCAGTTTGTCCTCATCCATATCGATCCCGGTTCCTGCGGAAATGAACTTGGGGAAATTGTGGATGTGATAGGGTGGCTTCAAGTGAAAAGATGACAGACCGGTACACATCCCGAGGGCATCATCGATGTAGTGCATTTGTTCATGCCAGGTGACAATTTCGCAGCACATCTCAACCGTTGGGTAATACGGATTCGCGAATTCCCCACGCGGTTCCCAGTCCAAGAAGTACTGTTTGAATCTATCGTCTGGAACCTGGAACCAATCCTTAACAAAGGCTTCTCTATGCTCTCGCTTGGGAAAAGGTGCTTGGGGAAACTGCCCTTGGATTTGGGTGATGTTTATCTTTGCCCCAGTTGAGTACATCAAGAAGTAAACGGGATTGAGCATCGATAATTTGAGCGGTAGCTGCTCATGCTTTTTGATGTTATTCCGGGCATAGGCCTCTGCGCCGTTGCCAATCTCCTTGGCTGCCCAATACGTACCATTGGCCAAGACATCGCCAATCCCTTCCCGCCGGACAATCCTGTCAAGCAACCAGAAGAACCTACCCTCATTGTCCTCAGGCATCCCCGGCAGGTCATCGTCGGTCAAAATGCCGGCCTCATACAGCTCCAGAGCAAAGGCCATAACTTGCGGTGCTGAGTATCCATCCACACCATATTCCGTAGCACGTTGGGCAATGGTCAAGCCGAAGTCGAGGTTTGACATGGCTGCCATGGTGTACGTGAGTTTGGTGAAGCACTTCATCATGTACGTCGGAACCCCCGGCATGGAGATTGTTGCACCGCATTCCAGCGGGCAGTTGTAGCAGCTGATCAGCCGGGTCCGCGCCTTTTCTAAACTCTCCGACCACTCCTGGGCAATTTCCTCGGTCCAGAACCCTTTTCGCCGGGTGCGGACACTTCCCCACATGAAGTTCTCGGTGTGCCACTTCTCATCGTGAATAGCCATTTCCTGTGGTGATCCGAGCACGGATAGGATGGGAATGACCCCAGGAATCGGATTTTCTTCTCGGAATTTGATGTAGTCCATGACCTCGTTACAAAGCTCGATGTATTCGGCTGGTCGGGCGACGTTGATGTCACCTGTTCCGCGAACGGCGATCGCCTTTACGCCCTTGTCTCCCATCACCGCGCCGATTCCACCCCGGCTGGCGCTGGATCTGCCTTGTTCGATGGACGCGTAGTAGACCCGGTTCTCGCCGGCCAGTCCGATAGCCGCTATCTGGGCTTTGGGCTCATCCAACTCCTGCCGGATAAGTTCTGCAGTTTCAATCGCGCCTTTCCCCTGCAAATGTGCGGCATCACGAATTTCAACTTTGTCATTGTGTATCCACAAATAGACCAGATTGGGGGATTTGCCGCGAAGGATCACTTTGTCATAACCGGCATACTTCAATTCCGGCGCCCAAAATCCCCCCATCATGGAAAATGCCATCAACAAAGTTTGTGGAGAAATGGTGGTAACGATGGTGCGATTGCAGCCGATAGCAGGGGTGCCGCATAAGAGACCAGCGCTAAAAATGAGCAAATTATCGGGAGAAAAGGGTTCAACTTCCGGGGGCACCCTATCCCACATGATTTTGGCGTTCGTGCCCAGGCCTCCCAAATAAAGTTCGGTGTCTTGTGGGTTGGTTTCTACCCTCTCGATACTTCCTCGGGATAGATCGATCTCTAAGTTATAGCCTGTCTCTCCGTATCTCATATTTCATTCCTCTTGCACATCCTACAACGTGAATACCAATTTGCTCAGGCGCTCCCACCAACCTCAATGTCCATTCGGGTCATAGCATACATTTCCTGCACAAGGTTTCAAATATGTTTCAGTTCTGTGTCCGACTGTCGTATTTGTGAGACATGTTTAGTATAATGATTTTTCTTGATTTGTCAACTTAAAATACTTAAGTTGGGACAAAAGATCGGACATTCTTTCCAAAGACGAGTTCTGAGAAA